>NZ_QETG01000012.1:0-98697 GCF_003105055.1 Acinetobacter sp. AM
ACTTCGAGTAATTTCTACCATCAATCAATGAAAATAATTTCGATCAATCAATCAGTAAAAATCCACACAAGTTGTTCTTCATAATCTCTTAATGATCTTTCTAACACCTCGTCAGTGCTAGAAGCTGGACTTCGATAAACTCAACAACTCAGCGCTTCGCGCTTCGTTCGTTTCCGTCTATCTCGTCGGTATGGGGTGCATTCTATAGAGTTTTGGTATGAGTGCAAGCACTTTTAACTAATAATCGCGGAATACGCCACCAAGCGATTAGTAATTAATCAAACCGACCATTTAAAACACTAAATTTAGCATCAGAGCGCATTTTTACAGATTGCTATACAAAAAAACTCAGTACACATACATATACTGAGTTCATTTATATTGGAAATAGCTTAGTTTGTTTGTTCAGCCACCCAACCCATGAATTTTTGTCGTTCTACTTTATTTGCTTTTTTCCATAGTTCAATTAATTGTTGATCTACAGTGATAGCATTTGACTTGGTATTTGTCGCAACTTGTGGTGTCGAAGGCTGTGTATATACAGCTGGCGGCTGATTGGCGGGCGTAGAATTCTTTTGTGTTAAATCTAATGCCCCACCAAACATGCTACGGCTTAACCATGGTTTTTGTTCTGTATTTGCACCAGTTTGCTGAACCAAAATTTGTTGCTTTTTATCTAAAAGCGCGATTGTAGGTTGCTGTGCGTATTTTTTTGCATCTTCAAATGTTTTTGGTGCATTGATTAAAGCTAGTTGATAAGTTTCATTGTCTTGAAGGCTTGGGGTTTTTAAAGTAACAACACCTGATTTAACGATATCATGCTCACCAGACATATGTTCAAAATACTGAATGTAGCGAACGCTAATGTCTGAACTACCCGCATCTAATTTATAGGCATTATTTTCTGAACGGAATAACCCTGTATTCACTTCTTGATCATTTACCGCAAGAATCTTGATTGCTTCTGGAGCTGTGACTGTAACCGCAGAAAATACCGAACTACTCACCATTAAAGCCGCTGTAGCAAATGTTAAACGTAAAGCCATTTTGCCTTCTCTTGATTCATTGTTAAATTTTAGTTGCACTATGCAAGTTATAAATGACAATTTTATGACAAAGTCATTTTTGAAATGCAACCGATTTCTTTAACTTATTTTTATATGCTTTACACAATAGATGATATTGGCATTTGGTCGAGAGGAACGTCCGAATGTACATCTTGTATATACTTAAATATAGAGCTTTGATCATTTAACGATACCGCAATCATCAATGTAGATGACTGCGGTAAAGGCTTTTAGTTAAATGTTTTAAAGCGAATGTTATCGTCTAAATATGTTTTCTCACCAGCCGGTGCTTCGATTGAACCCAACACCAATTGCGCTCGTAGCTTCCAATGGCTTGGAATGTCATAAGTTGCTGCAACTTCAGCATCGATCACAGGATTATAGTGCTGTAAGGATGCACCAATATTATGTTCAGCTAATATTGTCCAAACCGCATGTTGGGCAATTGCTGATGAATGCTCTGACCATACAGGGAAGTTATCTGCATATAGTGCAAATTGCTCTTGCAATGATTTCACAACATCTTGATCTTCATAAAAAAGAACAGTAGCGTAACCCGCAGAAAAACTGTCTATTTTTTTACTTGTATTTTCGAATGCTTCTGCTGGAACCATTTTACGTAAGGTTTCACGTACAATTTCCCAGAACTTATGGTGTGATTGACCAAACAAGCTAACAACGCGTGAGGTTTGAGAGTTGAAAGCTGATGGGCTTTCACGTACAGCATCTTTAATAAGCTGCTCAACTTCAGCTTGCTCCAACTTTACATTCTTTCCAATTGCGTAAATTGTACGGCGTTTTTTCATATGATCCAAGAATGCCATTATTTTTTCCTCATTCATTTGTTCGTTTAAATAGAGAGTTATATCTCAATTGACTTAGGGATATCTTAAGTCCTTTGTAAATTATATAAAGACCTATCATTGTGACAGTCTGTTTTATATTTAGAACGTTCAATATATTACAAGATTTACTCTATTAAAGATCAAACAATATTGTTTATTCTTTTACTTAAAAACCAAAAATTCTGCTTCTTTCTTGGTAGCATCAACATACTCAGCATCTTGTTCGACAGAACCAAATACCAGTTGGGTTTGCAATTTCCATTTTGTACTTATTTTAAAGTATTGAGCGACTTTGTAATCAATTGACGGACTGTAATAATTAAAGTTCGCTCCTATTCCTATTTCTGCTAAAGCCATCCAAACTGCATATTGCGCCATTCCTAAACTCTGTTCTGACCACAATGGTAATTCTGCTGAATTTAAAGGTGAATTCTTTTGCAAGTTTTCGATGGCTGTTTGATCCTCAAAAAATAAAACTGTTCCATAAGCCGCGTTGCATTTCTGAATCTTTATTGCAATTGCTGGAAATAAGTGTTCAGGTATTTGTGTTTTTTGAATCTCTTGAACCAAATGCCAAAATTCCGTATGTGCTTTGGAAAATAGAATAACAATACGTGTGGTTTTCATGTTCACTGCCGATGGGCAACTTAAAACAGCGGCATGAATCAACTCGCTTAAATATGCTTGATCATATGCTAGGTTCTTACCTAATTTCTGTATGGATTGGCGTTGTTGTAATTGTTGAAGATAATCCGATTCCTTTGAATCAGTTTCATTTTTTCTATTAAAAATTAAGTCCGTTGTAATTTCAGTTGTTAGCACTTGGCTAAGTTTATCTAATAGTGCCATTGATTACCCCGTAAAACCCAAATACACATATTTTTTTTAAGGATTTTATTCTAACGCCAAATTTCTGGGAAATAACCATTTACTTTAGAAAGACTGTTCTCTTTTAAATCAACTAAATACCCTAAAAAAGATAAACTCCGCACTTTGCGGAGTTTATGTGAAATAGACTGCTTTTTATTTTTCTGTTTCAAATAAAGCAGCTACAAATGATTTTGCCGAGAACGGTCGTAAATCATCAATTTTCTCACCAACACCAATAAAGCGAATTGGAACATGAGTGCGACTTGCAATATTAAACAGAACACCACCTTTTGCTGTTCCATCTAATTTAGTGATCGTAATACCTGTAAGACCAACAGCCTCATCAAACAATTCTACTTGGTTAATTGCATTTTGACCTGTACCTGCATCTACCACCAACATAATTTCGTGAGGTGCTGTGGCATCAATTTTTTGCATAACACGCTTAACTTTCGTCAATTCTTGCATCAAATGACTTTTGTTATGCAAACGTCCTGCGGTATCGGCAATCAGAACATCTACACCTTTCGCACGTGCACTTTCAAAAGCATCGAAAATGACAGAAGCACTATCTGCCCCATGACCTTGAGCAACCACGGCGATATTGTTGCGCTCACCCCAAATTTGCAATTGCTCGGTTGCTGCTGCACGGAAAGTATCCCCAGCCGCAAGCATGACTTTTTTACCCTCACCTTGCAAACGCTTAGCCAATTTACCAATAGTGGTCGTTTTACCTACACCATTTACACCCACGACCAAAATCACAAATGGATTTTTGTTTGGATCGATATGCAAGGGTTTAACTCGCGGAGCCAGCAAGTTAACCAATTCTTCTTGCAATGCTTTATATAAAGAATGCGAATAAATCAAATCGCCGCGCGCTGTACGCTCAGTTAAATTAGCGATAATTGCTTTGGTCGCATCTACGCCAATATCTGCAACTAAAAGCTGCTCTTCAACTTCTTCAAGGAGTTCATCATCAATTTCTTTGCCACCGATCAAAATATTGACCATACCATCGGCAAAGTTTTTACGGGTTTTGGTTAACCCTTCTTTCATTCGGTTAAAAAAGCCGCCTGTTGACTTTTCGACAGTTTGCTCATCGGAAGTTTTTTGAACTGGAGTAAGAGTTTCTTCAGCTTTTGGAGTCTCAATAATGGGCACATTTACCGCAGGTAAACTTGGTAAAGTTACATCGTCATCCCCAATATCAGCATCAATCAAAAATTTATTTTGCCCAGTAGATTGTTGTTGCATGCCGAATCCTTTGAAAAGCAGCGCGTTAAAAGTTAATAATTTTAGCATAAAAGATAAGGATTTTCCTTATCTTGCCGTATCGTGTAAATCAGCTACAAAAAGCTACACCCTTACCTTGCATTTACAAATGATTTTCTTAAGAATGAATTTAAATACCAAGGTTTGTGAGCTTCCTAAGTGTTTGGCAAAAATAATAATAAACGCCTAAAACAACCCGCTATACTCTTAGCCATATTGATCTGCATTTGTCCAGTTTATGCAAAACCTCAAAATTATCTAACACCCTCAACCTCAAAATATACTTTAGACAATGGGCTTAAAGTCATAATCCGCGAAGATCATCGCTCGCCTATGGTCATGACGCAAATTTGGTATGCTGTTGGTAGCAGTGATGAATCAGGGAATCTTTTGGGTATTTCGCATGCCTTAGAACATATGATGTTTAAAGGCACAATCAAAGTACCCAATGATGAATTTACTCGTTTAAGTCGACTGTATGGTGGGAGTGTGAATGCTGCAACTTTTACCAACTACACCTACTATTATCAACTCTACCAAAAAGACTTTTTAGCTTTAGCATTGGAATTAGAAGCTGATCGGATGAGTAATTTACTGCTCAGACAACAAGATTTTGATACTGAAATTAAAGTTGTTATGGAGGAACGGCGCCAAAGAACCGATGATAATCCTCGTGCTCTCGCATCTGAGCGGTTTAAATGGATTGCTTACCCAACCAGTCACTACAGGCAACCTGTAATTGGTTATATGAAGAATCTAAATACCCTTCAATTAGACTCTCTTAAAAAATGGTATCAAGACTGGTATGCTCCGAATAATGCTATTTTAGTTATTGTTGGTGATGTAGATACCCAGCAAACACTTCATCAAGTAAAACAATACTTTTCTGCTATTCTAGCAAAAGTATTAGCTCAAAGAAATGAAGTTCAGGAATATACAAATGTTGGCTATCGCTACATGGAGGTTAAACTTCCTGTACAAGTTCCAAATCTCCTTTTGGCTTGGAATGTTCACTCTTTAGCTACCGCAAAAAATCCACAAGATGTCTATGCACTCGTTATTATCAAAAATATACTGGATAGCGGTATAACTTCTCGTCTTCAAAAAAATTTAGTACGCAATCAAAAGTTAGCAACTTCAATCAGTGCCTCTTATGATCCATATAATCGTGGTGATAGCCTTTTTAGTATTACTGCCTTACCTGTAGAAGGCGTTTCACTGGAGGAGATTGAAAAAGCTGTATTGGTTGAAATAGAAAATTTAAAAAACAGCCCTGTATCTGATGATGAAGTAAATCGTGTAGTGACAAGATATATGGCTGATTTGATTTACAGCCAAGATGATATTGCGGGACAAGCCAGAATGATTGGAATATTGGAAGTGAATGGTTTGAGTTATCAATTAGTTGAGCAATTACAACAACATTATGAAGCTGTTACCCCAGAAGATATCCGGCGCGTAGCCAATATCTATTTCAACCCAAAAAATCTAAGCAATATGCACATTCTTCCTGAACAACAAAAATAACCCATGGAGAAGCAAATGTGGAAATTTCATTTATGTATCATCACTTCTTTTTTATTTTTACCTGCCAGTTTCGCAGAGGTTATACAAAATACAGAAACAACAAACGAGTTCAGCTCAATTTCTCGGCTACAAAGCCTAAAAAATATTCAGGAAAATCCACATCAAACCGCACCCTTCGTACACGAACTGAATAATCGCTTTCATGTTCGATCACTGTTTGTGGAATCGCCAACTTTACCGATAATCGACATTCAACTGACATTTAATGCAGGTTCAGCACGAGACTCTGAAATTGGCACTAATCTTTATGGTTTATCCAATATGGCCGCACAACTTATGGATGAAGGAACAACCAACTACACAGCACAGGAAATTATTTCAACTTTTGAAAGTGTTGGAGCTAAGTTCAGCGTGGCTGCATATCGAGATATGTTTATCATTAAATTAAGAACCTTATCCGATCCTGAAAAGTTACAACCCGCAGTGGCAATGATACTTGAAGTGTTGAATCACTCTACTTTTAAGACGCCAAGTATTGATTTAATGCTCAGTAATACCGCTGTAGGGCAAAAGCAATTAAAAGAAAATCCAGATCGTATGAAAAATATTGTGTTTTACCGTACTTTATATGGCAAACACCCTTATGCCGAACCAGTTACAGGAACTCAAGCCAGCATTAAACGCATCACGCCTGAAAATTTGATTGAGTTTCGTAAGCGATTTTTAGTCCGTAATAATTTGAACATTGCAATTACTGGACAATTAAATCCGAAAGACGCATTAAAGCTGTCAGAAAAAATAGCGAAACAATTACCTGAAGGCAGCAAAGCAAAGCCACTACCTACTCCAATTATGCGTAAAGATTTTAATATTCGGCATATCCCTTATGCATCAAGCCAAGCACATGTTGTCATGGGCGAAATCGGAACGACTCGTGATGATCCAGATTATTTAGCACTTCAAGTAGCTAATCGCATATTTGGAACAGGAGGATTTAATTCCATTTTGAATCAAGAACTCCGTGTTAAACGAGGTCTTACCTATGGTGCATATAGTAATTTTAATTTCATGCAAGCAGCAGGCCCCTTTAGCTTAGGCTATTCAACAGAACAGGAAAATTTGTTAGAAAGCATTCAGATTGCACATCAAGCCTTGGTCTATTTCATCCATACTTCAATTGATGAACAACAGCTTGAACAAGCCAAATTAGGCATGATACGAGCTTTTCCAAATCACTATAGTAGCAACGCCACGATTAATGCTCAGTTAGGTGCTATGGGGTTTTATCATTTACCTGCTGATTACTTAAATCGCTACAGTGAAAAATTAAATGAGTTAACCGCTATTCAAGTGCAAAACGCGATCCGAAAGCATTTACATCCAGATCGACTCACCCTTGTAATTTTCAGCAAAAACCTAGATAAATCTACCTTAGAACACATCTTGCAAGAAAACTTAAACACGAGTAAGAAATTAGCTACACCCAAAACGACACTTCCTAAAATGGGCGAACAGTATCATCCGCCAAAGGAGGAAGCTCCGTTGCCTGATTCTTCTCTGTATGATATGCCCGCATCAATTTCAAGTAATGACCTATGGTCACCTGATGCTTATACAAAAGTTGATCTGCCATATCTTGAGTAGAAGGATAATATGCTTGCCGAGATAACTGTTTAATTTGATGATATTGCTCTGGTGTCACAGGTCTAAATAAGGCAAAAGTAGCAAAAAAAACAATCGCACCAATAATTAATACGACCAAGAAATAATATAAATTCTCTAATTTAAACTGATCAAAAAAATGAATAATTTTTTGCTTTGCGCTATGCATACACTACCTCGAATGAGTAGGTAGTGTAGGTTGGCTACTAAAGAATCTCAAGTTTATTTGCCCAGTCTTAACCTCAACTGGCTAAAAATGGGCAAATTCTGTCTTAAGCACTTATAATATTACGGACTACAGCAAAATAAAGGATAAAAGCAATAAACGCTAATGCCAGTACAATGGTAAATACACCTACACCATGTTCTGCATCCGCAGGATGCAAGTCCTCATCATCTGCAATTCTACGCAGTTCCCCATCGTACATTTTATAAAATTCAACACGCTGTTGTGGCTCCAGTGTTCGCGTAAAATCATACACACGCTTACGCTGAGCCAAACAATATTCCCCTAAATGAATTTCATTGTGAAAAATGGCCTCATCTAATTGTTGACGATGATAGTGAGCCAATTCAATAATTTTTTCCGCGTTCAGTGGTAAATCAAAAGTAAAACCATCTATTGTATTTGTCATATTATTCTCCTTTTAATTACAGTATCCTGTAGATCCATAATAATAAAAAAACTTTTTGACTATTGTTTAATCATGTAACTTGAATTTATTTGTGCAACCCCCATCTGTTATTTGACTTTTCATCTAATATGTAATATTAGTTTAATAATACTTAGTTAAATTAGTATGAAGACTATAAAAGTCTAGCTGTGCAATCATAATTACAATAAGGAGTTATCTATGATTCAACAAATTTCTCATCATGAATTAGAACATGTGTATGCTAACGCGGTAAACACTATTCAATCGCAAATGAACTTTTCAGAAGCAGTTTTACAGTTGGAAGACGCTGCCCGTGCAGGTCATGGTAAAGCAGCAATGTTTTTAGCTGAACTTTATTATCAAGGTTTTCGTGTAGAACGTGATTCTCTTAAAGCTCAGTACTGGCAAAAGATGGCCACGATGCAAGCATAATGAAACGTCACTTA
This sequence comes from Acinetobacter sp. AM, assembly GCF_003105055.1. Lineage (NCBI taxonomy): Bacteria > Pseudomonadati > Pseudomonadota > Gammaproteobacteria > Moraxellales > Moraxellaceae > Acinetobacter > Acinetobacter sp. AM. The sequence goes on from NZ_QETG01000012.1 coordinate 8,349, forward strand.
GGTGGCGTTTTTTTTTGAGCTTTATTTTTCAAAAAACATATTTACTTACGATTTTTCGCAAAGCTTACACTGAAATTTAACCTAACCTTTTTACAATAACTCATGACTTCACAACGTTTGTCCAATATGAAACAAATTAGTCAATTACAACCAATCTCAAAAGACTTATTCTTTAAAATTACTATTCTTAAATCCATGATGTACTGCGGTGTGTTATGGGGTTTATACAATCAAGGCTGGGCAATCATGTCCGACCAAGATGATTTTATTTTTCCGTTCTGGATGAATAGCGTTCAAGCACATAAATATGCCGAAGTACATTGGCCAAGCTATACCCCTCGCAGGATTACACCTGCTGATTTTCAAAAATCATTATTGCCAACTTTAACTCGGCTCAAAGTCATTCCTGCACTATGTAATTCTTCTAGCCAAAAATTTAAACTGACCACTCAGCAAATGCGCCATTTTTTCTTTGCTGATCTACAGTTTCAACCCACATAAGACCAACTTTAAAGCAAATTAAATTAGGTGTTCCCTTTGACACCTAATTTTTTTAATTTTATGCAATTTATGACTCTTCAGGTATTTGCATTTTGCATATTTCAAGTTAAGTTAAAAGTCAAACAATAAACAACATCAGAGATGAATAATATGACTAAAGTTGCACAAGTCCTTCAAGATAAATCCGAACAGTCAATTTTTACAATTCGTCCAGATTCTACCGTATTTGAAGCAATTACACTTATGGCGGACAAAGGCATTGGCGCTTTAGTCGTTACACAAGACGAAAGAGTCGTTGGTATTGTTTCTGAACGTGATTACACGCGTAAAGTCGCTTTACTGGAACGAACTTCTTCTTCCACCAGCGTGAATGAAATTATGACTGCAACTGTATTGACCGTAACAACCAACACCAGTATAGAAGATTGTTTGGAGTTAATGACTGATCGCCATCTACGCCACTTGCCTGTGGTTGAGAACGAACGACTGATTGGTTTAATTTCAATTGGTGACTTAGTAAAAGCAGCAATGGCAGATCAGAAAAACTTGATTGAGCAATTACAACAATATATTTCTGGATAATGAAATATAGGTCAATATATAAAAAAGGTCAGCATATGCTGACCTTTTAAAATTTAAGCTTTAATTTAGACCAAGTTTGTCTGCAACATAATCAGAATCTTTATCACCACGACCAGATAAATTCACCACGATTTTCACATCTTTGGGTAATTGGGGTGCTTCACGTAATGCCCATGCGACTGCGTGTGAGCTTTCTAGTGCAGGTACAATTCCTTCAACACGTGACAAAGTCATAAACGCATCTAAACACTCTTGATCCGTTGCTGTTGTATATTCAACTCGCCCTAAATCTTTAAGGAAGCTATGTTGTGGTCCCACGCCCGGATAGTCCAAACCAGAAGCAATTGAATGCACAGGTAATGGTTCACCTTGATTATCTTCCAATACATAACATGCCATACCATGGATTTGACTTGGTTTACCCAATGTTAAGGTCGCTGAATGCATAGCTGTATCCAAACCATGACCAGCAGGCTCAACACCCACCAATTTTACATCTGTATCGTTTAAAAATGCTGTAAACGCACCGATTGCATTAGAACCACCACCTACACAAGCAACAACATAATCAGGATTTTTTCCAAAACGGTCTTGAGTTTGTACTTTAATTTCTTTACCAATAATACTTTGAAAATCACGTACCATTTTTGGAAATGGATGTGGCCCCACGACAGAACCAATCGCATAAATATAGTTTTTCGGATCGTTTAGATATTCCTCAAAGGCACTATCTACAGCATCTTTTAAGGTTGCTGTACCACGCGTAACCGAAACCAGTTTTGCACCAAGAATCTTCATTTTCACAACATTTGGATGTTCTTTCTCAATATCCAATTGCCCCATATGAATTTCACAAGGAATTCCAACTAGAGCGCAAGCCGTAGCTAAAGCCACACCATGTTGTCCCGCGCCTGTTTCCGCAATGACTTTGGTTTTACCCATGTACTTCGCAAGCAATGCCTCACCAAGACAATGGTTAATTTTATGTGCGCCAGTATGGTTCAGATCTTCGCGCTTTAAATAAATTTGCGCACCACCCAATTGCTCAGACAAACGCTTGGCGTGAAATAACGGACTCGGTCGACCAACATAATTTGCAAATAAATCTGCAAGTTCATTTTGAAATTCTGGCGTATGACGAATTTCTTCATATGCCACGTTAATTTCATCCATTGCTTCTTTAAGATGTGGAGGAATAAATTGACCACCATAAGGTCCAAAAAAACCTTCAGCATTGGGTAAATCTACCCCATTAATTTGATGATTCATCGCTTATTCCCCCTTTATCACATTTATTATTTATCAAATACTTAATACTTGCTTAGAAACATAAAATATTTAACGTGCTAAGTATTTGGTTAAATCCTCTACCCCTTTTAAGGTCATCGGATACATATGCTGTTCAAAAATCTGTTTGATTGCACCAATGGTTTGCGTGTAATGCCAGTAATTTTCTTCTTCAGGATTTAGCCATGCCGTTTTATCAAAATGCTGACGTAAGCGATGTAGCCACACCTGCCCCGATTCATCATTCATATATTCAACAGAACCACCTACTGAATTCAGCTCATAAGGTGCCATACTTGCATCACCTACCACAATTACACGATAGTCACGACCATAAGTATTGAATAAATCCCATGTGTTCATGCGTGTATTGGAGCGACGCACATTATCTTTCCATACATAGTCATACAAACAATTATGAAAATAGAAATACTCGAGTGTTTTAAATTCTGTTTTTGCTGCACTAAATAATTTCTCACATTGTGCAATATGAGAATCCATTGAGCCACCCACATCAAACAACATCAAGACTTTAACGCGGTTACGGCGTTCAGGCACCAATTGAACATCCAAAATGCCCTGTTTGGCAGTTTCTTTAATAGTGCCATCTATATCCAGTTCTTCGGCAGCACCTTGACGAGCAAACTTACGCAAACGGCGTAATGCCAATTGCATTTGACGTGTCCCCAAAATCTGCTCATCATCCAAATTACGGTATTTGCGCTGTTCCCAAACTTTTACTGCGGAACGCTTCCGCCCTGGTCCACCAATGCGTACACCCTCAGGATGATCTCCGTAAGCACCAAAAGGAGAAGTCCCTCCTGTACCAATCATCTTGTTTCCACCTTGATGTTTTTTATGCTGTTCGCGTAATCGCTCTTCCAACATTTTCATCAATTCTTCAAGGGAACCCGCTTTTTTCAACTCTTCACGCTGTTCTGGTGTGAGATGCTTTTCTAATAATTCTAGATCAAACCAATCTTTGGGCAATTGCTGAACTTGATTAAGTAATTCATCCAAATTAAAAGTAGAAATACCATCAAAGTAGTCTTTCATGCCCCGATCAAATTTATCGAAGAAACGCTCATCCTTCACCATAATGGTTTTGGCAAGCTGATAAAACTCTTCTTGATCGGCAAATACCAAGCCTGATGCGACCGCCTCATTCAGATCAATGAGTTCTCGTGTAGATACAGGCACACCATATTTGCGTAAGGTATAAAACAAGCGCACAAACATGCGTGTTTCTCCTTTAGCGACGCGACATAAAGGCTAAACGCTCAAGCAACTGTACATCTTGCTCGTTTTTAATCAATGCACCATACAACGGTGGAATCGCTTTAGATTTATCATGGTTACGCAATACATCTTCTGGCATATCATCTGCCATCAACAGGCTTAACCAATCAATCAATTCAGAGGTTGAAGGCGGTTTTTTTAGCCCTGGAACCTGACGTAATTTAAAGAAAACTTGAAGTGCTTCATTCACTAAAGCAGTTGAAACCTGCGGAAAATGTACATCAATAATTTCACGCATGGTTGCTTCATCAGGAAACTCAATATAATGAAAGAAACAGCGACGCAAAAATGCATCTGGTAATTCTTTTTCATTATTTGAAGTAATGATGACGATTGGACGTTGAGTCGCGGTAATGGTTTCGCCTGTTTCATACACAAAGAAAGACATTTTATCGAGTTCGTGCAATAAATCGTTTGGAAACTCGATATCTGCCTTGTCAATTTCATCAATCAACAACACACAGCGTTCTTCACTGGTAAATGCTTCCCACAATTTACCGGGTTTAATGTAGTTTTTAATGTCGTAGACACGGTCATCTCCCAACTGGCTATCACGCAGGCGTGAAACCGCATCATACTCATACAAACCTTGCTGTGCTTTGGTTGTAGACTTGATGTGCCATGTGATGAGTTTTAAACCCAAGCTTTCTGCCACTTGCTCTGCCAATAAAGTTTTACCCGTTCCTGGTTCCCCTTTAACCAATAATGGCTTTTGCAATGCACGTGCAGCCTTCACTGCAAGCTTTAAACTATCAGTCGCGATGTACTGACTTGTACCCGTAAATTGTTGAGCATCAACAGACATAAGATAACCTTATTTTTTATTTAAAGTGGTGAACTTTTCTTGTTAACTACAGAAATTCCGCGTTTATCACTATATTTAGACCAGCAATAGCCCACGATCAACCCTAAACCAAGAACACATAAAATTGCAGATAAATTAAACCAGATGAGCGGGTTTTCTTTAGTCAGTATGCCAAACATTAGACCAAAAAATGCAGGTGCAATCGAAGCATTTGTTCCTTCAGAAACCGTTGGTGTCAACATGACAGCAAAAACAACCACCCAACTAATCCCACCAAACGGTTTTGGTAGGCGCTTCGCGATTGCATACCAGCACCATAAAATAATGATGCTGCCTAGCAAATACACACTGACTGCAATCGTATCTTCAGGAATTGTGTCTAAAATTGAAAGAAAATTATTCATAGTACAACTCCTGAAAAAAATTAAGCACCACGTAAGCCTTCTGGCGCTACTGCATTCGGGTTAATTAACCCTTCTGGTGGCATTTGAATAAAGAAACCATTAGTTTCTATCGAATCTATCACGTGTAATACATTCACACGTGCTAACTTGCGTGTCTCGGTCAACTCGATATGCATAACAAACGTCGCGCGACCAAAAGCAATACGTAAGGCTTCTGGAACAACGTCTAATGGATTAGATGCTTCTGCATCATTTTCAGAAGGAAGATGAGCAACATAAAGATACATCTCGTCTTTTTTGCTCGATTTATAGATTGAACAATGCATGCTTGGAACATTACTTAACTTAGAAAACACAGCGCCAAGCATACAACAAAAAATAATCTGATTCAGTAATGATTATTAACGCAGCAGTCGTCAATTTGTCTAAGTGTCAATTCTTTAAACAAATTTGAGTGGCTATTGTGCAATTTTCATTTGTGTAGATAAATATTGCTGATCTGCATGTAATACTTGAATGAGCGGCTTGGTCAAAAGCTCATAGCGCCATCCTAGTAAATAATTTGGTAAATCTTGTTCAGCGCGCCCAGACACAACATGCTGATACACAGCATTGAGCCACTTTTTACGCAGTAAGACTTCCTTCGGAACCATTGTTTCATTCACCACATTTTGAATGACCGCATCGACCTTATTACCAATTTCTTTAGACGAGTGGCGGATTGGGCGTGCCATACGTAATGGCCATTCTTCTTGAGCTGGTAAAAACTTCAATAAATCTAAAATAGTTTTCCCGTGCTCACGTAGAATATTTTGACGAATATCTTTGATATTGCACAATTGGAAATGATTTTTTGGATTCTTCTCAACCAAATCAATCATGCTTGAATTCTTAAGAATAAAACTACGCGGTTGATTTAGTGCTTTAACCATCTGCTCACGCCAAACTGCCAATTGCTGTAATTGCATGAGTTCACGGCGTGAATGTCGATAATTTCCAATATCTTGATAGAGCAAAGTCAGTGGAGTTTCTTGACCAATTTCATAGGTCAGATTTCGGCAGTCTTCCTGAGCAAAATCTAACAAGTGTTTTTCTTGCAACTCAGATCTAACTTTTTGTGCCAATGCCATAATATACAGCACATCATTCGCAGCATAATTGAGTTGTTCAGGCGACAGTGGACGTGCCAACCAATCTGAACGGGTCTGATCTTTATCAATATCTACATTGAGCATTTGCTTCAGTGCATTTTGATAACTGACTTGCAAGCCATGACCTAAAAATGACATCCCTATTTGGGTATCAAACACATTACTCAGTGACTTATCTTGTGCGTAATGATAAATCAAATCAATGTCTTCACCACAAGCATGAAACACATTCAACTGCGCAGTAAATATTTTTTTCCAGAACCCACTTAAATCTAAAGTTGTTCCATCTAACAAATAGACTTGGTCAGCAACGTTAATTTGGAACACCCCAAGCTTTGGCCATAAGGTATCCACTTTAATAAACTCTGTATCAAGCCCATAAATGGAATTTTGATCCATGATGGACAAAAAGTTATTTAAATCTGTTTGGTGCTGAATAAACTGAAACATACTGCCGAGTCTAGGAATAGATTCTCTAAAAAGGTATCTTACCTTATATATAACAATTATCTATAAAAATTTTAATTTTCTGCTAAAGAATTAGTTAAATTTTAGTGTATAAGCTCTATTTACCTGTTTATTGATATTTTTTTTATATCATTGATTTTTATAAAATATACCAATCGTTAAAATAATATTCAAAATTTAAAGGACTATCTCTCTAAAGTGAACATGAAACAAGTATTCACTTATTTCATGCGCATCCGGTTATGTACAGCCTGACTTAAGGTGTGGCTGTCTACATACTCAAGCTCCCCGCCTTGTGGTACACCTTGTGCAATTCTTGTCATATGTACTGGCAGATGCTTACAGGCTTCAACCAGATAATGCGCGGTTGCTTGACCTTCAACAGTCGCATTGGTTGCAAGAATCACTTCTGTGATTTTGCCATCTGTTAGGCGATGCACCAAATGCGGTATACCAATTTCGTCTGGTCCAATACCATCCAGTGGTGACAAATGTCCACCTAAAACATGATATTTCCCGCGAAAACTTCCACTTTGCTCAATTGCCATGACATCTGCTGGAGACTCAACCACGCACAATAGCTGGTCATCACGCTCTGTTGATAGGCAAATATCACACACTTCTTCTTCTGTGAGTGAATGGCAAACACAACACTCATGAATATGATTTGTCGCTTCTGTCAAAGCATGGGCTAAACCCACTGCACCTTCCCGATTTTTCATAATCAGATGCAACGCCATACGCTGTGCAGACTTTGGCCCCACACTTGGTAAAATTCTTAAAGCTTGAACCAATTGTTCAAATCGATCACTAAACACGGTTATTCCTATATAAAAATACCTCCCTAAAAAGGGAGGTAAGCAACCACTTGGGATTAGAACATTCCCGCAAGGCCTGGTGGCAAGCCCATACCCGAACTCGCACCTTTTAAGCGCTCTTCAGAAATAACTTCTGCCTGACGTGCAGCATCATTCATTGCAGCCGCAATCAAGTCTTCAATCATATCTGGATCATCTTGCAACAATTCAGGATTAATCTCGATGCGCTTCACTACATTACGGCAAGTCATAGTCACCTTAACCAAACCACCGCCTGCTTCCGCATGAACTTCAGTCTGTGCAAGCTCCTCTTTGGCTTTTTTAAGATTAACTTCCATATCTTTTTGCATGCGTTGTGCTTGTTGCATCAGCATATTAATGTTCATAAAAATCTCCGAACATAAAATTAAAAATTAGATTAAGTCTAAACCACGTGCGATATCACGAATAATATCATCAATATCTTCTAAACCAACAGAAACACGAATTAAACCTTCACGAATACCTGCTGCTTGTTTAGCCTCAGCCGACATTCTGCCGTGCGATGTAGTCGCAGGATGGGTAATCGTTGATTTAACATCTCCCAAGTTACTGGTAATCGATAAGAAGCGAGTGTTGTCGATAACCGTCCAAGCCCCTTCACGCTCGCCTTTCACGACAAAAGAAACCACACCACCAAAACCAGATTGTTGTTTCTTCGCCAGTTCATGCCCTTCATGGTTTGGTAAACCCGCGTAATACACTTTTTCAACTTTTGGGTGCGCATCGAGCCATTCTGCTAATTTCTGTGCACTAGTACAATGTGCTTTCATGCGTAAACTTAATGTTTCTAAACCTTTTAAGAAGATCCACGCATTAAACGGGCTCATAGAATTACCGAGTGTACGAATAACACCGTTAATTTCTTCAACCAATTTATCCTTACCCACAACCGCACCACCTAAAGCACGACCTTGACCATCAATATATTTCGTTGATGAATAGATAATCAGGTCTGCGCCAAACTTAATTGGTTGCTGTAAAATTGGGGTACAGAAAGTATTATCGACTGCAAATAAAGCATCATGTGCATGGGCAATATCAGCAATCGCCTGCATATCCCCCACTTGAGCCAATGGGTTTGATGGTGTTTCAATAAATAAAAGACGTGTATTGGGACGAATCGCTTGTTTCCAACCGTCTAAATCTTCCAAGTCTACAAATGTTACATCGACACCAAATTTGATGACATATTTTTCAAACAGCGAAATGATCGAACCAAAGACAGCACGTGAACACACGACATGATCACCCGCTTTTAAATAAGCCAAAGTCACAGCATGAACTGCTGCCATACCAGAACTGGTTGCCACTGCACGTTCAGCACCATCTAATACAGCTAAACGTTTTTCAAATGCCTGTACAGTAGGGTTGGTATAACGTGAATAAGTATTACCTTCAATTTGTCCTGAAAATTTGGCTGCCGCATCTGCTGCATTTTCGCATACGAAAGAAGATGTTAGAAAAATTGGCTCACTATGCTCACCTTCAAAAGTACGTGTGTGACCGGTACGAATCGCTAAAGTGTCTAATTGATATTCGATGTCGTCGTATTGGCTCATTTCTACGATTCAGTTCTCAGAACTGCCTTTGTGAATAATTGCCAACATTTTGAGCGTCTACGGCATTTCAGGTCAAGGTAAAATATAAAATTATCGTTTAGACTTCGAGCAAATCTTCCAGTAGGTCAATAAATATGCCCGCGACAACAAAACTAAAACAACGGATCGCCAGTCAGAAAATCCAACTTAAAAACTTATCTACACGCGTCTTTAAGCAACATTCACTTATTCTGTCTGAAAGTACACCTTATGAAATTGTCGCACACAATGATTATGCTAAAGTGCGTTACTATCCATCTGTCTCAAAGCGTTATCTAGAACCGCTGGTTTTTGTTGCCCCTTTTGCCATTAATATGGCGATATATGATTTGTTTCCTTATCGGTCTTTAGTAAAGCATTTTCAAAATCAAGGTTTTGATGTGTATTTAGTTGAATGGAAGCAGTTTCGCTTTCGTGACCGACATATTCATTTTCTTACCATCGTTGACTACGCACTCCCTGACTGTATTAACAAGATCCGCAGTCATGCTCAATCTGAGCAAATTTCACTGCATGGCTGGAGTATGGCAGGCATTTTTGTTTTACTTTATAGCGCTTTGCGACAGCCTAATTTTGTAAAAAACTTAATTGTTTTAGGCAGTCCTATTGATAGTTATGCTTCTGGATTCATTGGCAAAGTGAATCAAAATATGTATCGGCTGGTCCAAAAAAATACAACACTCAATCAACTCTTGTTTTCTACCAATATTCCAAAAAAATTTACTCATACATCAGGGCGCTTAAATTCAATTGGTTTTAAAATTCTGGACCCTAAAGGTTGGTATGCAAGTTATAAAACCCTTTTGAACAACTTGGATGATTTGGAAACCATCAGTGAAAATGCCACCATTAGCCAGTTTCTCAATAATATGATTGATTATCCTGGTGGTATTAACCAAGACATGATTTTTAAAATTTGGCTAAAGAATGAACTCAAACACGGGGTTATTCAACTTGAAGATAAACAAATCAAATTAAATTCAATCACTTCATCCTTGTTGATTGGTGCAGGTCAAACCGATCAACTCGTTACTGAAGCTTCAATAAAACCATTATGTGAATTGACAAACAGTCAAGATGTCACGTTTACTCTTATCCCTGGAGGGCATTTGGGCTTAATGTCAAACAAGGCAAGCGCTGAACAATTTTGGCCCAAACTTACTTCGTGGTTAGAACAAAGATCGACAAAGATATAAAGGAAAAATTATGATTCATTCAGTTGCTTTTATCGGTTTAGGTGCTATGGGCTATCGCATGGCAGCTCATCTCCCTAAACATTTTGAAACCGTTTTTGTTTGGAATCGTAATTTTTCCAAAGCCGAACAACATGCAACTGAATATGGAACCCTTGCTGTTTCTTTACAAGATGCAGTTCAGGCAGACATCATTTTTTCTTGCCTTCCAACCAGCCAAGATGTTGAAGCGCTTATTTCTGGATTAGAGTTAAAAGCAGGCAGTATTTGGATTGATTGTACAAGTGGTGTACCAGAGTCCGCTAAAAATCTGGCAGACGCTTTACAGACAAAACAAGTGACTTTCTTAGATGCCCCTGTAAGTGGTCAAACCATTGGAGCTGAAAATGCCACACTAACCATAATGGTAGGTGGTGATGCTGAAGCATTCGAAAAAGCCCTCCCTGCCTTGCAAGCGATTGGAAAACTCATTAAGCATGTGGGTAACTCAGGTGCTGGTTTCGCTGTGAAAGCTGTGAATAACATGCTTCTTGCGGTTAATCTCTGTTCTGTTGCCGAAGGCTTTACCACGTTAAAAGCACATGGTGTAAATTTGGGTGAAGCACTGGATTGCATTAATGCATCCAGTGGTAAAAGTGGAGTGACTGAGACCGTCTTACCCCAACGCGTTTTAAACCGTAGCTTTCCTCTTACCTTCGCTTTGCCATTATTGGCAAAGGATACTGGAATAGCATTAGATTTAGTCCGTGATGCTAAACTTTCAGCACCTGTAATTGCATTGACACAAAGTCTCATACAAGCAGCAAGTGATCTTTCACCTGCAGAAAGTGATTTTTCTAGTGCAGTAAAATTATATGAATCTTGGAGCAAAATTACGTTAGAGTGATTTTTCTATTTAAAATAAATAACTTATACTTATTTTTATTTCATATCGTAAAGTATTTTGGGTTCTCTGGAATGTCTATGAATTTTGAAATTTCACTAGACATTCCAGAGAACCCAATTTTTCATTCTGACTTTATTTCTTCATTGAAATCTCATATTCAAAGAAAGTAATCTAACCCCTTGATCTTACAATAAGCGTTTTATCATAGTGACGAATCTCACTATGAATACATCCAAGCACCTAATTCGTCAATAAAATAATATAGTTACCTTTTACTTCTAATTTATTAATATTACTCAGTTATAAAAATTTTAAATACAAAATTGACTAATTAACCCACTATATTTAAGTCATTTTTGAATTGGACTCGATTTACCAATGAGCATAATAACTTGAATTTCATTGTGACTTTACAGACCCTAAATGACTAAAGAATTTTAGCGCAATCAATTTACAAATAACGCAACATGCCGTAGAACGACTAGATACAATTGCAACAAAAAATTAGCCCTTTGTTATCAATTTAACTTTACAAAACTATTGATACATATAAATTTTATCTATCATGTTAAACAGAATTACGTTAGAGTAATTTATTGCCATTGAAGATGACAAATTAAACCCAATATTGTAATAAGTATTAAACATACACTGTTACAAACCATGAGGAAACTCTTATGAGTAAGTTGCTTATTGCTTGTCTTGCTGGTCTATCTACCCTTATTGGTGCAAATACTTTGGCTGCAACGCCAGAGCAAGAGTGTCAAAAACTCAAAAATGATCATGATGTGATCTATGCATCTAAAGGTTTCTGTTTTAAAGACCCTGAAGCAAAAGCAAAGTTTGGTAATGACAACTGCTATACCACCAAACCGAAATTTTCAGACAAAGAACAGCAACGTCTTGACGAAATCAAAGCTCGTCAGAAAGAATTAAATTGTAAATAACAACTAAATTACCTCCTTAAATGGAGACTGTTAAAGGAATAATTATGGCTTACGATGATCAAAATATTTTTGCAAGAATCCTACGTGGAGAGCTTCCTGCAATCAAAGTGTATGAAGATGATCAGGTTCTTGCTTTTATGGATATCATGCCGCAAGCTGAAGGACACACCCTAGTCATTCCTAAAACTCCAGCAGTAAACTTGCTCGATCTTCCAGCCGAAACTGCTGCTTACACCATTCAGGTCACACAAAAAATTGCACGTGCAATGGAACAAGCGCTTGGCGTAGATGGCATTATCTTAATGCAATTAAGTGGAGCTGCTGCTGGACAAACTGTTCCGCACATCCATTTCCACCTCATTCCGACCAATGTTCATCAGTTAGGCAAACATGCTGCACAAATGGGCGATCAAGAAAAGATTAAAGCTCAAGCTGAAAAAATTAAAGCTGCGTTAGAATCATAATTTGATTATCTAAGCAACAAATGGAGCCTTTCGGCTCCATTTTTTTATCTTAAGTAAAAAAGCAAAATAAAACTGAGCGTTATCCAATCACACCTCGTCATCAAACTGTCATTTATTTTTCACTTTGCTGTCACATAGTTTACAGATACTGCATAGCAAGTTGGTGAGCTATGTAACGAATTGTACAGAAGCGAGCTGAAAATAAGAGTTTGTAGGCCCTTGCCATAAAAATCGTGTTTTGGAGAAATCTCAATGAAAAAATTGCTACTTGCTGCAGCAGTCACAACTTTAAGCTTAAACGCAGCACAGGCAGCGCCAACATTGTACGGTAAACTGAATGTATCGATCGACAATGTTGATAACAAAAGTTTTGATGGTAAGAGTGATGTCACTGAAATCAACTCAAATGCTTCACGCATCGGCATCAAAGGCGAAGAAAAATTAACAGAAAAGTTATCTGCAATCTATTTAGCAGAATGGGCAATCGCAACTGATGGTTCTGGTTCTGATACAGACCTTAGTGCGCGTAACCGCTTCATCGGTTTAAAAACTGATGGTATCGGCGCGCTAAAAGTAGGTAAATTTGACTCTTACTTCAAAACTGCTGCTGGCAATAATCAAGATATCTTCAATGACCACACAATTTTAGATATCACCAACACCATGTATGGTGAAGAACGTTCAAACAACGTCGTTGGTTTTGAATCTGACCCTAAATTACTTGCTGGCTTATCATTCAATGTAATGTTCCAACAAGGTGAAAGTTCTTCTAGTGTAACAACTGGTTCAACAGGTAATAATGATAAACGTGACGGTTTTGGTGATGCTGTTTCAGCTTCAATCAACTATGAAAATAAAGATTTAGGTCTAGCACTAGCAGTTGCTGGTAACTCAGGTATCCAAGGCAAATACAATGCTTACAGCTTAAAAGATATTTACTCTGATGCTTACCGTGTGACAGGTTCTTATGATTTCAGCACTATTGGTCTTAAAGGTCTTGTACTAGGTGGCTTATGGCAACATGCTGAACCTAAAGATGACTTAACTGCTTATAACACTGGTAAAACAGATGCGACAACTGGTGCTGCAATTACTGCAAACTACAAAGGCTTAGAAGAAGACTCTTGGATTACAGCAGTTACTTACAAAATCGGCAACACACCTTTTGCTGTAAAAGGACAATACCAATCAGCAAAAACTGCACGTGATGGTCACGACGATCGTACGATTGACCAGTATGGTATTGGTTTAGACTACAAAATTAACAAACAAGCACGTTTCTACGGCATCGTAGCACAACAAAAACGCGATTGGTTAAGTGATGACGACAAACGCACTGTAATCGGAACAGGTATGGAATATAACTTCTAATCCTGATCGCTTTAAAAAACACGCTTCGGCGTGTTTTTTATATAGGGTTAAACCAATTTACCCAAGAACTCGTGCCTCGCGACTCAATTGAAACAGTATCAATCATGCGCTTTTTAAGCACATCAATTTGATTCACTTGCTGTGCTAAACGTGCTTTTATCGAATGAATACACTCTCGATCTCCAAACTCACAACGATCTAAAGTTGTGCCTCCACATGGCCCATTTGCTAAGCCTTTAGGACAAGTTTCAGGACAGATATATAAAGTATCTGCAAGGCGACACTGACCACAACTTTCACAGCCTACGACACCATGTTTGGACAAGTATTCAGACTTTATAAGTAATTTATTGGCAAAATGACCAGACCAAAGCTTAGGATTAAAAAATTTGCTTCCTACGTTCCGCGCAATCTTGGAGTCAAACATTGAGTCATGCATAAATTGCATACTTTTATACTTGAGCACCTGTTCCGTAGATGGTTTTTTTTGAAACACATCAGGCTTAGACTTAAGTTCATCCCCCGACTTCAATTGATGCAGTTCATTCCATATCCGCATGCACTGATCAAAACTAAAATCCTGAAAACGCTCAAGCGCCTGTTCTAATTTTTTTTGCTCTTCGGGCTTATGACAGGCGGATAAGTGCACTCCAGCAAATCCCCAAGAACGGCAAATTAAAATCTGCAAAGCACAACGTGCGTAAACATTCTGTTCTGCAATGGCAGCATCTACACTCTGCTCCCGTTTAAGCAACTGTAAAAGATGCGGAGTCAAAACAATGCCTGCAACTTTTTGCTTGACCATAAATTCTGCACGCGCTGCTGTTAATGGCATTACACAAGCAAACAAATCCACCTGTGAATGCTGATTTTCTAAATATTGCTTCGCTTCCTTTAATGCATCCAAATCAAAGCCTAACTGAGTGACAACATAGTCTGCCCCTGCCAGCACTTTTTTATCCAATTTATAATATTGGGCATCATGCTCAGCTTTTGCATATTTAAAGGGATTCAGCGCCACCCCAACTTTTATTTGAGGCGCAAGCTTTTTGGCCTGCATCACAGCATTCACGGATTCCAAATAACGTGTCCGTGGAAAATTTATATCCTGACCATTTTGATGATGCTTTAATTTATCACCTGTCAGTAACAATACATTCGAATATCCTTGTTCCTGTATCGCTTGAATAAATTCATTAAAATCTGCTATGTCTCGCCCTTTACCAGAAAAATGTAAAATTTTCGGGATCTCAGCCGCATAATTTTGAGCAATTACTAATGGCTCTGGATCATCATCACTACGCACACGATCAGCAATCGTCATGGTCACTGGATAGCCAGCTATGCACGATGGGACAGGTTGTGTGTGCTTGGTCGGCAAATATTCTAGAAAAATAGAAAAAGGCTGATTTTGCAAGGAATCAGTAAGTAAAGGCATCATATAAGGAAGATGTGTGACAAATGTCAAAAAAGGAAAGCAGCTTATTATAAAAGATGAAAATTCTCATTGGCAAAATAAATAATGAGCTTGTGCAAACTTAAAAAGCACAAGCCCATTTTTACAATTGTTTCCCGAACTGAAAAATTACCAACGAAATTTATTCCAGTTTTCAGGATTCGCCCAGTATTTAGAGTTAAACCAATCTGGGACATGTTTGTAGTTTAGAATATTGAATTGCCAGATTGCCAGATTATGACCCTGCGCTGACTTTTCAATGAGTTGGGTAAAACCAAGTGAACGCATTAATTTATGATCTTGCTCATTCGTGACCACAACCAACTTTTTCGCCATTAAATCACGCAACCTGACTAAAAATTGTGCTTTGGTCGTATCTGATAAACTGCTCATCTCTAGATTATCGAGTACAACAAAACCCAAATCATAACGTTGCGTAAAAGGCAGACTTAGAAACTCAGTTACGTTAAAATAAGTCCAACGAATTGATTGATTCTGGTCATATTGTTCTAAATTTTGACCAATACACAATGCAGTTTGAATAGGCTGTTCCTGAGATAAATCGTCTAGCATAGAAGTGATGACATTCTGTTCAGCCATAACTGCATCCTTATTATTTGAGTGAGCTTTTCATGGAACTACAAGGCATTTGTCATAAAATGCATGCAGGTCTCAAGGACCTTAGTGTAACTGATCAACAGACTCGCAAGGCAAATGTTGAATATAAATTTATTCTAGATCGTGCAGAAATTAAGCTTCCATTCAGTTTAGGTCAAGAAATTGAGTTGGAGTGGACTGGAAATATTTACTGTGTTTCTTGCGACAGCAAAACACCGAAGTCTTATTCTCAAGGGCATTGTTTTAAATGTTTTAAAACCAAAGCATCTTGCGACATGTGCATTATGAAACCAGAAACCTGCCACTATCATCTAGGTACATGCCGTGAAGATAGTTTCGCGCATGAAGTCTGTTTTCAACCCCATATTGTATATTTGGCCAATTCTAGCGCTTTAAAAGTAGGAATCACTCGACTTGGACAAATGCCAACACGTTGGTTGGACCAAGGTGCTACTCAGGCTATTCCAATTATGAAAGTGGGTTCTCGTCGCTTATCTGGTCAACTCGAAATCATGTTTGGAACTCAAGTTGCTGATAAAACTGACTGGCGCAAACTTCTTAAAGGTGAAGCTGAACCTGTCAACTTACTTGAAGTACGTGAGCAATTGATTGAAGAATTTTCACCTAAAATTCAAACCATACGAGATGAATTTAGCCAGAATCTTGAATTCAATGAAACTGTTGAATTGCTTGAAAATGAACAGCCTCGTGAGTTTATTTATCCTGTCGAACACTATCCTGAAAAGATTAAGTCGCACAATTTGGATAAAACCCCAATCATTCGCGGCAAGCTGCAAGGGATTAAAGGACAATATTTACTGCTCGATACAGGTGTGATTAACATCCGTAAATATACGGGCTATGAGATTATTCTTCGCGCTGAATAATTTCATAATTTAATAGCCATAAAAAAACCAGCCTAGGCTGGTTTTTTTATTACCGTATTTTATTTAATCTTCGCTTGGCTTTTTAAATATTGAGTGTAGTCATCAAGCTCTTGCTGACCACGAAGTTGTTGATAAAGCTTCGCCAACTCAGTCAACTGCTCTGGTGCTAAAGCATTTGCAGCAGTCTTATTCACATTAGAAATTGCAACCACAACAAACTCATTTGGTAAAGAAGCAGTTGTTACTGACCACATACCAGCTTTAGGTGCAGGAACACTAAATGCCGCACGTTCAATCTGACGTTTTAAACCTTGTGAGCGGGTAAACACACCTGCATCTTCAAAACTTAATTGATTTTTAGCCAGAACCGTTGCAGCTGGTTGAGTTTTAAACTCATCCAATGCTTTTTGAATTTTTGCTTTAGCCGCAGCCGTAGCCTTCAACTCAATCAATTTTGCTTTCACGCGCGCGCTTGCTTCAGCTAAAGTTTGTTCACCAGCTGCATGATAATCACGTACTTTTACCCAAACAACATCACCATTCGCTAATTGGATGTTACTTGAAGCATTACGATCACCATTTTTTACATCATCATTAAAGAGTTTAGCTTTTACATTTGCTTCACTTAAAACTGGATGCTGCATGCCTAAAGTTAAACCTTTAATTGATTGAACCTGCACACCTTTAACTTCTTGAGCTACAGTATCGAGTGCATCGCTACCCACCACCATTTCATTCAAGCTATTTACAGTATCAGAGAATGCATTCGCCGTTTTCGCCTTTTGCACTTCAGCAATTAAACGCGGCTTTTCAGCTTCAAAAGATGGCAATTTCATTGCAGGCGCTTCAGCAGAAATAATGTGATAACCATATTGGGTTTTCACTGGCGCTGAAACCTGACCTGATTTTAGTGACGCAACAGCTTTATCAAATGCATCTCCAAATACACCTTTATCATAGACAGCAAGAACCCCACCTTTTGATTTTGAGTCAGTGTCATCAGAATACTTTTGAGCAGCATCAGCAAAACTCATACCCGCTTTAATTTGTGCAGCCACACTATCAGCTAATTTCTTCGCATCAGCATCTGAGCGCGAATCAGCCGTAATAAGAATATGCTTCACTGAAGGCTTAACTGTAGACTTCTGTGATTCAACAAATTTTGCATAAGCTTGTTGTAATTCTGCATCCGTAGCTTGAGCATTTACCGCAGGTAAGTTTGCTGGGCTGAGCACCACAAAATCAACATCAACACTTGCAACTTGTCTAAATGCATTTTTATGCTTGTTATAATAATCGGAAACTTCTTGCTGGCTAACTTGAATGCCTTTTTTATAATCATCAAGTTTGATACTTGCCAAATGAATCGTACGTTGCTCAGTTTGTAAATTCGCAATTTGCTGAATATCAACCTTACTCACCAAGGCATAATCCATCACCATTGATGTCATCATCTTCAATGCATGATCTTGGCGTAAATTTTCAATCAATACCTGGCTCGTTAAACCCACTGATTTTAAATAATTCGCATAAAGCGCTTCAGAAAACTTGCCATTTTCTTGTAAGCTTGGTTGTTGTGCAATCATTTGCTCAATTTGAGCATCGCTCAATGAAATGCCTAATTTTTCTGCTTGTTGTAATAATAAGTTACGAGCAATCAATGACTCTAAAGCTTTATCTTTAATAAAAGACTGATTCAACAAAGTTTCATCACCATTTACATAAGATAAGTATTGCTGACTATACGACTTCGTCGCGTTTTCCAGCTCTTTATTGCTGATTTCTTGCCCATTCACTGTTTTTGCAGTGTCCTTAGAACTACCACTACTAAAATATCCTTCAATACCTACAAGTGCTAAAGGGGTCAAAAACAAAATGAGCAAAACTTTGCCCAACCAGCCCTTAATAACTTTACGAAAAGATTCCATAAGTATTCCAATATTTTATTTGTGCCGCATTTTACCCGAAAACCTGATATGAATGAATGCGTTTAGCCATCAAATCAGCATTATTAATAAAAAACGCGCCAAGGAGGCGCGTTTGGTAAATCATTAAAAGATTAAGCTACAGAATCTTTTAAACCTTTACCTGCTTTAAAGCTAGGAACTTTGCTGGCTTTAATTTCAAGAGTCGCACCAGTTTGTGGATTACGACCTGTACGTGCAGCACGTTCTTTTACATTAAAAGTACCGAAGCCCACAAGTGTAACTGTATCACCTGATTTAAGCGCTTCTGTGATTGAAGCAATTGTCGCGTCTAAGGCTTTACCTGCATCAGTCTTAGACAATCCCCCTTTTTCTGCAATTGCATCAATTAATTCTGATTTATTCATGAAGATGAAGTCCTCTAATATCGTTTATTTAAGGTTCAAGGATATAGTTTAAATTACCATAACGCCTTTATAGCAATGCTTTAGGGGAGAACGCAATACTCCTCTTAAGCTTTTCTATAAATTTAATCGTAAATTAGACTGGAAAAAATAGGAAACTCTCTAAATCTGTCACTTTTTTTCAATTTTTGCTTTCAATTGTTCATTTTCTAGAATTAACGCATCTACTTTGCTATGTAGTTGTAAAATCAAATTTTCCAAATGTTGAATATCTTTCACTGTAACCAAACCAATTCGATTTAGCGAATGATGCACACTGTGATCAATTAATTTTTCCACCTTATCTTTAGTATCAACAACAGACTCTTTGGCTTTCTCAGAAACCTTTTCTACTGTCTGATCTGCAATTTCTGTTGTTTTTGACTCAAGTTCCTCTCCAACTTTGACCAAAGAGTCAAATAATTTATTTCCTTCTTCTTCGGCACGTGAAAATGCCCCCAAACCTGCCAACCAAATTTGTTTTGTATATTTTCTAAAATCCAAACCTGACTTTGAGCGCTGCCTTAAGGCTATTTTATTCGCTGTTTCCGTAGGAATTCCAAAATCATCTTCGTCTTTTTTTGTCGTTTTATTCATTCAAGCCACTCCTGCCTATTTTATGTCCTGTTCAACACTGTATTTATATAAATAGACTCATCATAGCAAACTTAACACTTGATCGATTCGCAAAACTGTTCTACAAAGCAGGTTTAATATGCAATTAATTTCAGTCCTCAAACACATACAATGAGATAGGACTTTTTTACCCGCAAGGATTAGGTTTTATGAGCGATTCGCAACAAAGACAAAATCAACCACATTTGTTGCTGACAACATCCATGATTGTTTTAGAAACGATTTTTACTTTTGTGGTTAAGCGTGATGCTGTGGTTGCACTTCAAGCCAAAAAATTCGTAGATCAAAAAATCGCAATTAAAATGAATAGCTACGTCCCTTATTTCGACTTTTATGTCCAATTTAACGAACATGGTATTTTGTTTGACACGAAGGCACCTGAAAAAGCAGTAGATCTAGATGTTAGAACTACGCTAATGGATTTAATTAAGATATTTATCTTTGCCAACAGACGCAGCATTAAAACCATGCGTATAGATGGTGACATTACACTTAAAGATGAATTTCGCGATTTAGTACTACTTTTCAGTGCACCTAAAGTACTAGCCGACTGGAAACAATGGTTTTTAGAGCCTGTTGACGAAGAAAATATTACATCGTCAAATAAACGGGTTGCCCCACTCTTAGAAAAGATTGATCAGCAACGTTCTAAAATCAACTCGCTCCAAGTTGAAGTAAAACAATATAAAAATCGCATACGTCGCTTAGAACAAAAACAAAAGCGCATTAACATTGCTTTTTTTGTAATCACAGTACTCCTGATTAGTTTATTTGTGTATAATATTTGGCTTCCATAAATCACTATTTTTATTATTAATTAAAAGAAAAGAATTGGTCTTAAAAAAACTTGACTATTTTAGTCAGGATTCATAGAATCTACACATCTAGTCTAAACATGTGTATCGAATCATGCGCTTAACAACTCGCGGTCGCTACGCGGTGACTGCTCTACTTGATCTAGCTTTGCAGCCTACTGAACAAACGATCACACTAGCCGAAATTGCAGCTCGCCAAACTATTTCCGTTGCATATCTTGAACAACTTTTTGCCAAGTTAAAACGCCATGGATTAGTTTCTAGTGTTCGTGGTGCGAATGGTGGTTATCACCTAGCTCGCAGCGCTGAAGATATCACTGTGTTAGAAATTATTGAAGCTGTAAATGAAACTGTAGATGCAACACGTTGTGACCACAAAGGCAACTGTCAAAATGGTGCAATGTGTTTAACACATGATTTATGGCAAGAACTCTCTCACCACATTGCCGATTATCTCGCTAAAATCACACTTGCTGATCTTGTAGCTCGTGACAACGTACAAACCGTTGCTATTCGTCAAAACACAGCATCTTTTGATTCAGCCCTTTTATCGGTTACAGGTAGTATTTGAAATGAAACGTCCGATTTATCTTGATTACGCAGCAACCACCCCTGTAGACCCTCAAGTTGCAGAACGCATGATGGAATGTTTAACTTTCGATGGTACTTTTGGTAATGCGGCTTCACGTTCTCATGCATACGGTTGGCAAGCTGAAGAAAAAGTTGAATATGCACGTGAACAAGTTGCGAATTTAATCAAAGCAGATCCTCGCGAAATCGTTTGGACTTCTGGTGCAACTGAGTCTGACAACCTAGCATTAAAAGGTGTAGCTCAATTTTATGCTTCTAAAGGTAAGCATATCATCACCAGTAAAATCGAACACAAAGCAATTTTAGACACTTGCCGCGAACTAGAAGCTGAAGGTTTTGAAATTACTTATCTTGAACCATTACCACAAACAGGTTTAATTACCCCTGAAATGGTACAAGAAGCGATTCGTCCAGATACCATCCTTGTTTCACTGATGATGGTGAACAATGAAATTGGCAGCGTGACTGATGTTGCTGCTATTGGTGAAATTACTCGCGCTAACAAGATTTTCTTCCACGTTGATGCTGCTCAAGCTGCGGGTAAAGTTGAAATTGATTTGTCTACCTTAAAAGTAGATTTAATGAGTTTCTCGGCACACAAAATTTATGGCCCTAAAGGCATCGGCGCATTGTTTGTTCGTCGTAGCCCTCGTGTACGCCTAAAAGCACAAATGCATGGTGGTGGTCATGAGCGTGGTATGCGTTCTGGTACTTTACCAACACACCAAATTGTAGGTATGGGTGAAGCATTTGAACTTGCAGGCAAAAACTTGGTTGCAGAACAAACTCGCTTACGTGTGTTGCGTGACAAACTTTGGAATGGCTTACAAGATCTTGAACAAGTATTCCTTAATGGTCACCCAACTCAAAACGTTGCTAACTATTTAAATGTGAGCTTCAATTTTGTTGAAGGTGAATCATTAATGATGTCACTCAAAGATGCTGCGGTTTCTTCGGGTTCTGCATGTACATCTGCAACTTTAGAACCATCTTATGTACTTCGTGCATTAGGTCTTTCTGATGAGTTGGCTCACAGTTCAATTCGCTTCAGCTTTGGTAAATACACCACAGAAGAAGATATTGATCATGTGTTAAGCGTGACCCGAGCTGCTGTTGATAAGTTACGTGAACTGTCTCCGCTTTGGGATATGTATAAAGAAGGTATCGATCTTTCTACAGTCGAATGGGCTGAACACTAATTCTACTCTTTCAATGAGATCATCTCGCATGATCTCATTGATTAAACCGAATTCAACCCCATATTAATATTAACGCTGACCCCGAGGTTTGGAGAAGCATCATGGCATATAGTGAAAAAGTAATTGATCATTACGAAAACCCCCGTAATGTTGGTGTTTTAGATAAAAACGCTGAAAATGTTGGTACTGGTATGGTTGGCGCGCCAGCTTGTGGCGACGTTATGCGTCTTCAAATCCAAGTTAACGACGAAGGTGTAATTGAAGAAGCTCGCTTTAAAACTTATGGTTGCGGTTCTGCAATTGCATCAAGTTCTTTAGTGACTGAATGGTTAAAAGGTAAAACCTTAGACCAAGCTCAAGCCATCAAAAACATTGATATTGCAACTGAGCTTGCACTTCCACCAGTAAAAGTTCACTGCTCTGTACTTGCAGAAGATGCAATTAAAGCTGCTGTCGAAGACTATCGCAACAAGCAAGCCAAAGCTTAATTGTTTCAAAATCAGTGAAAGAATAATGGAGTTTTCATGATCAATTTAACTGAAAATGCTGCAACTCATATCAGCAATTACTTAAAGAATCGCGGTAAGGGTGAAGGTATTCGCGTTGGTGTGAAAACTTCTGGCTGTTCAGGCTTAGCATATGTACTCGAATTCGTTGATGAAGTTGATACACATGATGAAATGTTTGTACAGTTCGGTGTTAAAGTCTTTGTAGATCCGAAAAGCCTAGTCTATCTCGATGGTATGGAAATGGACTATGTTAAAAATGGTCTGAACGAAGGCTTCGAATTTAACAACCCGAATAAAAAAGGTGAATGTGGTTGCGGTGAATCTTTCACTGTTTAACCTCCCATTACCCTCTTTCTTAAAACAGTGTCTTTACACTGTTTTAATTCTATTTATTTACATGAAATTATTGCGGATCCATCTTCCATGAATCATTTTGAGTTGTTTAACCTCCCAGTAGCGCTCGATATTGATTTAGCAAGTTTAAAAAGTGAATTTTTAAAACTGCAGCAACAATATCACCCTGATAAAGCTGAAGATAAAGATCAAGCCTTGATAAAATCAAGTGAAATCAATCAAGCATTCAAGGTTTTATCTCATGTGGATAGCCGTGCTGGTTATTTGTTAGCGCTCAAAAAACAAGATCATCATTTAGATCAATCGATTAGTGACTTTGAATTTCTTCAATCTGCGTTAGAAATACGTGAGCAACTTGATGAAGCATCTTCAACGGAAGATCTCAGCTCGCTTAAAAAAGAAGTTTTTCAATGGATTGATGGTTTAGTTCGAGAATTCAAAATCGATTACACAGATGAAGATTGGTCCGAAGCACGTGACACCGTCAGGAAATTACGTTTCTTTCAAAAAGTCATGCTTGACATAGACAGGGCTGAAGATCGTTTCTTGGATGATGATAGTTTCGATCTCGATGATGATTTCTAATTTTTTAAATTTTGCTGCTCAAAGGATGTAACGCATGGCACTCTTGCAAATTGCAGAACCGGGGCAATCAAGTGCACCTCATGAACACCGTATCGCGATTGGAATTGACCTAGGCACAACCCACTCTTTAGTCGCAACTGTGCTTTCAGGAAAAGCCAAAGTTCTTAACGATGAACAAGGTCGAGTGTTACTTCCTTCTATCGTTCATTACACTCAACATCAAGCCCAGTATGGCGATGATGCAAAACCGTTTATTACAACAGATCCTAAAAATACCATTGTTTCCGTTAAACGGTTTATGGGACGCTCTAAAGCTGACATCAAATTTCAACACCCCTACACACTTGTGGGTGAAGACCATCAAATGCCAGCTTTCGAAACTGCACAAGGTCGTAAAACTCCTGTTGAAATTTCTGCTGAAATTTTAAAACAACTGAAAGACCGTGCTGAAGAAAGTCTCAAAAATCCAGTCAATGGTGCCGTTATTACTGTTCCAGCTTATTTTGATGAAGCTCAACGCCAAGCAACGCGTGATGCCGCTCAACTGGCTGGTTTAAATGTTCTACGCTTATTGAATGAGCCAACAGCAGCAGCCGTTGCTTATGGCTTAGATCAAGAAACCAATTTAGCAACTGATCGTAACTATGTAATTTACGATCTGGGTGGTGGTACATTTGATGTTTCTATTCTTCGTTTTTCGCAAGGCGTATTCGAAGTTTTAGCAACAGGTGGACATACCGCATTAGGTGGTGATGATCTTGATCGTCTGATTGTGAAATGGGCAAAAAAACAACTAAACATCGAACTTCTTAATGATGCTGAATATGCACATTTTGTTGTGGCAGCACGTAAAGCAAAAGAATCCTTATCAGATGCAAATGAAGTCGAACTCAAACTTCTTGATCAATCATTACAACTTGATCGCCCGACTTTTGAATCGATTATCCAAGTTGCACTTGATAAAACCATCAGCGTTTGTAAACGTGTCATGCGTGATGCTAAATTAGAACTCAATGACATTCAAAACGTGGTTTTAGTGGGTGGTTCTACGCGCTCTTATGCTGTTAAAAAAGCAGTTCAGAGTGTATTCAATCAAGAACCTCTATGCACCATTAACCCTGATGAAGTGGTCGCAATTGGCGCATCTATTACAGCTAACCAATTAATTGGCAACTCAACTGATGGCTCATTACTCTTAGACGTTACCCCGCTTTCACTCGGCTTAGAAACCATGGGTGGCTTAGTTGAACGTCTGATTTCTCGTAATACTGCAATTCCTGTTGCACGTCGTCAAGAATTCACCACCTATCAAGATGGTCAAACCGCCATGTTGATTCACGTGGTACAAGGCGAACGTGATTTGGTCGAACATTGCCGTAGCTTAGGTCGTTTTGTATTGCACGGCATTCCGCCAATGACCGCAGGACAAGCCCGTATTGAAGTGACTTTCCAAGTCGATGCTGATGGTTTACTCACTGTAGCTGCAAAAGAAACTACTTCTGGTGTACACGCACAAATTGATATTAAGCCATCATACGGTTTATCTGAATCAGACACCGAACGACTACTACTTGATGGCTTTAAATATGCTGAAGAAGATAAAAATCTTCGCCACCTTCAAGAAACCAAAGTAGAAGCACAACGCGAACTTGAAGCTTTGATTCAGGCCTTGAAAGTTGATACTCATCTTCTAAGTACTGAACAACTAAATCTGCTGAATACTGCTAAAAGCCAGCTAGAGACTCAACTACAAAGTGATGATATCAAGGCTATTGAACAAGCTATTGAACAGCTTAAAATACACAGTGATAATTTTGCCGCATTACGTATGAATCAACATATTGATGCTGCATTAAAAGGCACTAAACTCGAAGACTGGTCAAACTCAAACTAATTAAGGTAAAGATTATGCCACGTATTAAAGTACTTCCACATGCGCAATTCTGCCCAGAAGGTGCTGAGTTTGAAGTTGAACAAAATGCAAACTTATGTGAAAGCTTGCTCAAGAACAATATCCGAATTGAACATGCCTGTGACATGTCATGTGCATGTACAACTTGCCACGTGATTGTTCGCAAAGGTTTTGATAGTCTTGAAGAAATGAATGATGTTGAAGCTGACTTATTAGACCGTGCTTGGGGCTTAGAACCTGACTCGCGCCTGTCATGTCAAGTTGAAATTGTAGATGAAGATTTAGAAATTGAGATTCCTAAATACACCATCAACCATGCTTCAGAAAATCACTAATCCATTTCTTATGTAAAAAACCACGCATTCGCGTGGTTTTTTATTATTCAACTTTTTATACAAAAATGATATTCATTCAACAGCATCTCAATTTAATGAGTATGTGTATTTTCAATAGGTTGAATCACTTCATCTTCAAGCTTTAGCTTCACAATACCTTTGGAATTGGTTAATTTTTGTTGAGTTTGAATACGCTTAATCATTTTATCCAAAACAGTGATCAATTCAGGATACTCAAAGTTTTGCACTTCATCCAAGTTTAACAATAAATGAAAACCTTTGTATTCATAATCAAACCAACGCTGGTAATCTGTTTTTTGAGAAGTATACTTCTCCATCACCTGCCAAGTTCTCACAGGACCCTGAATCCCTTTCAAATAAATTGGTGATTTAGGCGCACACAAATAATCATTTTTAATCAGGTTATAGGTATCATCAGAAATTAAAATTTCGTCAACTGCTGCGGCACTCTGTAAGCGAGCTGCCAAATTCGCATCCCGACCCACAATCGTATAAGCCATACGATGTGCAGCACCATAATTCCCTACGTGACAATAACCAGTACTGATTCCCATGCGAATATGCAACGGCGGATAACCCATTTTAATCCAACGCTCACGAAGCAACTTCATTTGCTGACGCATAACCATTGCCATTTCTACACAGGTTTTTGCATCTTGTTCTACACCTTGTGTATTTGGATCACCAAAGAAAATTAAAATGGCATCGCCCATGAATTTATCGACAGTGCCTTCATATTGCTTGGCAATTTCAGTCATATGACTTAAGTAATCATTAAGTAAATATGCAAGATCATCTGGAATTAGCGTTTCGGATAGCTCAGTAAAACCCTGAATATCGGAAAAAAAAACTGTCATTTTTTTACGCTTATATTCAATTTTGGCCTCCGACTCTCCTTTCATGATCGATTGCCAAAGCTGTAACGGCGCATAACGACTGAGTTGATTTGCGAACTCCATGTAGCGATTCATCTGATTATAATAATATTCACGCTTGGTATGGATATAGCGAATGCGACGGCTTTGATAAATAATTCCGACACCAAAATAGGTGATTAAACATAAAAATGAAAGAACCGTCAGTTCTGCCGATGTATGTTCGAAATACTCACCAAACCCAAAAATAAAAATATTACCAAAATAAAAAACAGCTACACCAAACACACAAGTGAGCATGGCTGAGAAAAAAGAAACTTTTGTATTTATAGATGAAAATAAAATTGCAAAAATTGCTGTAAAAGTCAGCACCAAACTTAAATGTACTGCCGACAACATAATCGCAATGACAACCACATCAATCGCAAATAGTGTATTGCGCTTGGTATGATAACCAAACTTGAAGTCTAACCAATTCGAAAGTTTAGGAAGAATTAATGCCACAATTCCAAGCAGAATTGGTACATAAATTTGATATTTGGTTTCTGGGGATGTGTAGTGATAAACAACTAAAAGTAGAGATAGCATTGCATATCCCATCACACGATGAAGATATTCAAAATGCTTAGGGTCTCTATCTATCCAATTGCTTAATGATAGCACTACCTACTCCAGAACCCGAATCTAATCACAATTCATCCATAAACAAAGATTTTCTGGGATCAATCCATGCGCCAGTCAAATGGCATATCGCCTTGACCACGTAGAGCAAGCATTAATGTTTGACGCATGTGCGCAAGAACTTCATTGGTATATGGAACTGCTGGTGTGCCCCAAACTGGTTTAGGCCAAGCCACGTCATTTTGATAACGAACAACATGATGGAAATGCAACTGAGGAACCATGTTACCTAATGCTGCAACATTCATTTTATCAGCACGGAATACACGTGCAAGCTGACTAGATAACCAACTTGACTCACGCAAGAACTGCTCTTGATCTGACTGACTCAATTCATACAGCTCAGTTACTCCAGGTACACGTGGAATAAGAATAAGCCAAGGAAACTGCATATCATTCATTAAACGACATGTAGAAAGCGGAAAATCGCCTACAAAAAACGTATCTTGAGCAAGTTGTGGATGCAAACTAAACATATCTTTATAAATGATGGAAAATTAGAATGATGGTTAATACTATCACATCAAACTAGAGCTGAGTATTCTATAAAAGGTGTTTCATTACAAATAAATCACTATTTTATATGATATTGATCACATTTAACACTTTAATAATTTTTCCAAATAAATCAATTGCTTCTTTGGCTATCACTCCAATCTTACTTTTAGAAAGTCAAGCCAAAGAAGCACGCTCTAGAGACTAATTTAACTCTTTAATCAAACTATCAAGTAACTCATTAATAAATTGGATTCTTTTTTGAAAATCTTCCAACATCACCATGATTTTTAGGCGCTGACCACCTTCCATTCTGAAGAAGGTCGGATGTTTTTGCATCATACTGATGATACTCATCGCCTGCACTGGTGTATCTTGTGAAAACTCAATATAGCCACCATTGGTATTAATATCAATTTTAGTAATACCTAGGTGTTCGGCTTTCAGACGCAACTGATGTACAGCAAACAATTGCTTGACAGGTTGTGGTGGAATACCAAAACGATCAATCAATTCCATACGAATATTATCGAGTTTTTCTTGATGATCTGTATTACTAATACGCTTATAGAAGAGAAGTCGTTGATGCACATCCCCCAAATAATCATCTGGAATTAATGCAGGCATATGTAAATTGATCTCAGCCGTTAATGACAACGGTGCATCAAAGTTTGGTGTTTTACCCTTCTGAATGGCTTTGGTCGCTTTTTCAAGCATTTCCATATACAAGCTATAACCAATTGCTTGCATAGAACCACTTTGCTGCTCTCCCAGCAATTCACCCGCACCACGAATTTCAAGATCTTCCGTCGCCAACATGAAACCCGCACCCAAGGTTGCAGCACGTTGAATGGCATCGAGTCTTTTTTCTGCATCACCTTTTAGTCCTTTAATGGAAGGCACCAACAAATAGGCATAAGCTTGGTGATGCGAACGTCCAACACGTCCACGTAATTGATGTAACTGTGCTAATCCCAACTTATCGGCGCGTTCAATTAAAATTGTGTTGGCATTTGGGACATCAATCCCTGTTTCAATAATGGTTGAACAGACCAAGACATTATATTCTTTATGGTAAAACTGCTGCATAACTTGTTCAAGTTCACGCTCTCGCATTTGCCCGTGCGCTACCGCAACGCGTGCTTCGGGCACAAGTTCACGAAGACTTTCCGCCGCTCTTTCGATGGTTTCAACTTCATTATGCAAAAAGTAAACTTGTCCACCGCGCAGCAGTTCACGCAGAATGGCTTCTTTCACTGATTCTGACGTGTGCTCCTGTACAAAAGTTTTTACAGCTAAGCGGCGTGCAGGTGGGGTCGCAATAATTGATAAATCACGCATACCACTAAATGCCATATTCAAAGTCCGCGGAATTGGCGTTGCTGTAAGCGTCAGCATATCCACATCGGCGCGCATTGCTTTAATTCTTTCTTTATCACGTACACCAAAACGATGTTCTTCATCTACAATCATTAGACCGAGATTCTTAAATTGCACATTCTCTTGCAGAATCTTGTGGGTACCCACCACAATATCGACTTTACCCTCAGCCAAATCTTCAATAATTTTGAGATGAGTTTTACTGGAACCAAAGCGGGATAATACTTCTATACGAATTGGCCAATCTGCAAAACGGTCTTTGAATGACTCAAAGTGCTGCTGAGCCAATAAGGTGGTTGGAACCAACACAGCGACTTGCTTATTATTTTGGACTGCTAAAAATGCTGCACGCATAGCAACTTCAGTTTTACCAAAGCCAACATCACCACAGACCAAACGATCCATGGGTTTGGCCAATTGCATATCATGCAGCGTTGCTTCAATGGCATTGGCTTGATCTAAAGTTTCTTCGTATGCGAATCCACTCGCAAATTGCATATATAAGCTTTGATCTAATTCAAAACTGATGCCTGGTTTAGATTGACGACGTGCCTGTATATGTAGCAGTTCTGCTGCCACATCATGAATTTGCTCTAAAGCTTTACGTTTTGCCTTATTCCAAGCATCTGTACCCAATTTATGTAATGGGGCTAAATCAGGATCACCACCACTATATCTACTGATTAAATGTAGATTCGTTACAGGAACATAAACTTTGGCTGCATCGGCATAATCAAGTTGCAAAAACTCATGCTCTTGCTCATCAATACTTAGTGTGATTAAACCTGCATAACGCCCAACCCCATAATCAATATGCACTACAGGTGCACCAATACTCAGTTCAGTCAGACTTTTAATTAAAAACTCTTCTGAAACTTCTTGCTGACGTTTACGTCGGCGCTGTACTACACGATGCTCATAGAGTTGATTTTCTGAAATTACACTCAACTGCCCTCGAACAACCAGACCACGATCAAGTGGCGCGTTGGTAATTGCAATTGCTTGTAAAGATTGCTGAAAATCAGCAAAACTCTCGACACTTGGAATATCCCCTAAAAAAGGTCGCAAGGCATCTTTTAAAGTTTCGCGCCGACCTGCGCTTTCTGCGACGAGTAATACTGGATGAATAACTGCATCTAAATATTGCTTTACAGCAGCAAAAGGCTTTTCTTGCTTAGGGTCAACCGCTAAACGTGGTGGAGTTTCAGTATCTAAATTGATTGCACCTGCACGTTCTTCTATAGCTTCAGTTGATGCAATAACACGAGCAAATTTATTTAATTGCTCTAAAACAACGTTGGGTGAAAGGAATAGCTCTTCTGGTGGCAAGATCGGATGATCAACATTATGACGACGGTCCTCATAACGGCGTAAAACTTCTTTCCAGAAGCTCGATATCCCCTCATCTAAGCCATTATCTGTAATGACAATGCCATTCCGTGGTAAATACGCCATAAGCGTACTTTGACTTTGCATCAAAGACTTATCGAAAAAAAGCGGTAAATAAAACTCTATGCCTGGCGAAGCAATTCCTTCCAGTACATCTTGATAAATTGGATTCTTTTTCGGATTTGCTGTTGGAAAACTTTCAGCATAACGGTCTCTAAATAAAGAACGCGCTTCTTTTAATGGAAATTCTTTTGCAGGGAGTACACTAAATTTTTCTAAGTTTTGCGTGGTACGTTGGGTTTCAGGATCAAAAAATTTTAAACTTTCGATTTCATCATCAAAAAGGTCGATTCGTATTGGTGAATTTTGCCCAGATGCAAAAATATCCATAATACTACCGCGCACAGCAAATTCACCATGATCATATACGGTATCGACCAGATTATAGCCTGCTTGAATCAAGCGCAGTTTTTGCTTTTCAATATCAAATTTTTGTCCAATCTGAATATCAAAATGTTCCCCCAACACCCAAGACGTTGGTGCAACACGCTGTGCCAAGGTCGAGGCGGAAACCAATAATACCCCTTGTTGTGGCATATTAGATAAAATGGCCAAACGTTCCGAAACAATATCCTGATGAGGAGATAAACGGTCGTAAGGTAAGATTTCCCAATCTGGAAAAATAGTTGGCTTTAGCCCATAAAATTCAAGCTCACTTTCCAACTGTGCTAAGTGCTGACTATTCCGTGCAACAAGAATAAAAAGTTGCTGATGTTGTTTTGAGATTTCTTTAAATAATAGTGCAGCGGCTGAACCTTGTAATTGTCCAATCCAGCGTTTGTCACCTGCTTTCAACTTAGACAGATTGAGTTGAGCAATTTCTTGTTCGAACATGTAGATCGCTTTTTAGAGATAAGTCACTTAATTACAATCTTATCATGCAGCTAAAAGTACATAAAATTTTTATGCAGTTATATAGTCACTGAATCCAACATAGCGATGACAACATGCGTGATGATTACATTGAAAAAGCATGCTTGAGGTAGAAAATTATCCTCACTCATATTCGATGACTATTTATCTCGAATAAAATTACGATAGTAATCGTTCAGTTTTTTTACAATGCTTTTAAATTGGAGCAGGTTTTCTTCCGTATTGCCTAAACGTGCGACAAATTTCTGCTGTGTAATTTCCAAATCAATTTTTTCATTAATTAACATAGCTGCGTAATAAAGAGCTTGTAAATCATCAAACTTATTTAAACGACGGTTAGAAAAGTATTCTAGCCGTTCAGACAATTCCTGATTTAGAACAATTTCGTCTACAATATAGCCCTGTTGTGGATTGAACTGAATCGCATGTTCTTGCAGATAAGCCTCTTCCTCTTTTACTTTAGAACTTTTAAATACATCTTTCAGCTTATTTAGCATCTCAGCACACCCCGACAACATTTTGAATGACTATTATATAGTGCAAATACCTGAGTCTCTTGTCCAACAGGACATTTGATATTCACTTTTATAAATTTACATCAGCAACTCGAAAAAAGTGCCATACAAATATTGTGTTAAAACTAGGTTTTTACTTCTATAAACGAAAACCAGATGAATAATTTTCTTCATCCTGTTTCTTTGTGACATTGAAGCCAAGTGATCACAAAAATTTAATAGAATAATTATACAAATGTAGAATATAGAAGAATAAAATCTAACCTTGCTAAATTTATTTGAAAAATATAGCAATATCTAAATTGCTCTAAAAATCTTAATTTTTAAATTTCATGACTTCTTTGCTGCAAAAGCAAGAGTCAATTAAAGCTATCTAACTAATATTTCTTATAAATAGAGCTAAAGCTTATTGTTATCTTATGTAAACAAAATCATTTTTTTGCGGAAATTGCATCTCTATAGATTAAATTACCATCAAATATGGTGAATAATCATCTTTTTAAAGCATTCATTCTTTTAAAAAGCCCATTTTACATATGCTCAGTATAATTTTTTGTCATTTTTAGTTTTGTAACTAAAATTACATTTCGCTACATAAAATGACTATAAACACCCTAGAAATGTAACAGTAAGTAATTTTGCTTTTATGATTGAATCACCTCCTCGCTATTGCAGCTCAAAAAATCATCTTGGATTGATGGTTTGAAGACAAAGGATGGGCATATGAGTCAAGTGAACCCTACATTAATCACCTTTATTTTTTACATTATCGCAATGGTCGGTATTGGCCTATATGCTTATAAGGCAACTTCAGATTTCTCTGACTACATTTTGGGTGGACGTAGTCTTGGAAGCGTTGTAACTGCACTTTCTGCAGGTGCATCGGACATGAGTGGTTGGTTACTCATGGGTTTGCCAGGAGCAATTTATCTCTCTGGTCTTTCTGAAGCATGGATTGCTATTGGTCTAATTATCGGTGCATGGCTAAACTGGCTTTTAGTGGCAGGACGTTTACGTGTTCACACTGAATTTCAAAATAATGCACTCACTTTACCAGATTATTTCACTGGTCGTTTCGGCGACAAAAAACGTGTATTACGTATTATTTCCGCATTGGTAATTCTAATCTTCTTTGCTATTTACTGTGCTTCAGGTATGGTTGCTGGCGCACGCTTATTCGAAAGTTTATTTGGATGGGACTACTCTACTGCCCTTTGGATTGGTGCACTCGCAACAATTTCATATGTATGTATTGGTGGGTTCCTTGCAGTAAGTTGGACGGATACCTTCCAAGCAGGCTTAATGATTTTTGCATTATTGTTAATGCCAATGATTGCTTACCTTGCTATTGACGACCATAGTCAACAGTTTGGTGTATTGCTTGAAGCTGCTCGCCCGCAAGCGTGGAATATGCTTGAAGGTTTGAGTACCGTTGCCATTCTATCTTCAATGGCATGGGGTTTAGGCTATTTTGGGCAACCGCATATTCTGGTACGCTTTATGGCAGCCGATTCTGTAAAAACCATTCCAGCGGCACGTCGTATTGGTATGGCTTGGATGATTTTATGTCTTGGTGGTGCAGTAGGTACTGGCTTTATCGGTATCGCTTACTTCCAGCAACATCCAGAACTTGCAGCCGTTGTTTCTCAGAACCCAGAAACAATCTTCATGGAGTTAAATAAAATTTTATTTAATCCATGGGTGGCGGGTATTATTCTTGCCGCAATTCTTTCTGCTGTTATGAGTACTTTAAGCTGTCAGCTTTTAGTTTGCTCTAGTACGTTAACTGAAGATTTGTACAAAGTATTCATCCGTAAAAATGCAACGCAAAATGAATTGGTTTGGGTTGGTCGTTTGATGGTTGTCGGTATTTCCATCCTTGCAATTATTCTTGCTCAAAACCCAGACAGTAAAGTTTTAGGTTTAGTGGCTTATGCTTGGGCGGGTTTTGGTGCTGCATTTGGTCCATTGATTATCTTATCTTTGTTCTGGAAGCGTATGACGCTAAACAGTGCAATCGTGGGTATTCTTGTCGGTGCAATTACCGTAATCGTATGGAAGAATACAATGGGTGACACTGGCTTGTATGAAATTATTCCAGGCTTCATTCTATCTTTCATCAGCATTATCGTTGTTAGCCTTCTTGGCAAAGCACCTGAGCAAGAAGTTATTGAACGTTTTGAAAAAGCAGATGCCTTTTACAAAAGTGAAATGGCAGAGTTGAAGAATAAATAATTCTTTACCAAGTTAAAAATAAAGGGGCTTAATGCCCCTTTATTTTTATCTACTCTTTTTAATTTTCAGGTTAAGCTTGGCGCTTTCTTTAATAACTTCCATAACAGGATAGCTTCTGGTTTCTTTAATTCCTGGCAGTTGCCAAAGCACCTGCCCTGAAATTTTACGGAACTCTTCCATACTGGCGCAGCGAATCTTTACAACAAAATCAAATCCACCACTGGTCATGTGACATTCGACAATTTCTGGATACTGCATCACAGCCTCGCAGAACTCATCCAATACATTTGGTGTAGTTTTATCGAGTAAAATTTCCACAAAGACCACAAAATTTGAGTTCAGCATCGTTGCATTTAACTTGGCTTCGTATCCGAGGATAAAACCATCTTTGGTTAACTTTTGCACCCGCGCCAATACTGCCGTTGGTGATAAGTTCACTTCTTCTGCCAATTTAATATTCGATATACGTCCATCATTTTGCAGAATATCTAAAATTTTAATATCCGTTCGATCAAGCGATAAAATTTGGCTAGACATCTGAATTAATCTCTAAAAATAAAGGAAAGTATAGTGAGTTATTCGGGTTTATTTCTGTGATCATTAATTATATACGGCAATTCGCTTAACTCAATCTTTTCAATCACAGGAAGTTGGCATGAATACGATCATCTCCCCAAACGATGAAACGACATCTCGTCAAGACTATATTACGCTTTTCAAAGAAAAGACGGCTTATGAAACAGAGATTAACACTGCTTGGCGCCGTGCCGAATCTGAATGTGTTGAAAATCTACTTGAGCATAGCAAAATTTCAGATGAATTGAATACACGTATTCAGGACTTAGCTTTTAACCTTGCACACACGTTACGTGAGCGTAAAAGCTCTGCGGGTAAAGCAGGTATCGTACAAGGATTATTACAAGAGTTTTCTTTATCTTCTCAAGAAGGTATTGCGCTTATGTGTCTTGCTGAAGCGTTATTACGTATTCCTGATACTGCAACACGTGATTTACTCATCCGTGACAAAATTAACCAAGGTAACTGGAAAGATCACATTGGTCAAAGCAACCTAATGTTCGTTAATGCCGCTGCGTGGGGCTTAATGTTAACAGGTATGCTGATGGAAACACCGAAGCAAGCCAGTCTTTCGAGTATGCTGACTGGCTTAATTGCACGTAGTGGTCGTGGCGTAATCCGTAAAGCAGTAGACGTTGCTATGCGTATGATGGGTGAACAGTTCGTTACTGGCGAAACCATCAAAGAAGCATTAAGCAACGCTGAACGTCTGGAAGATAAAGGTTTCCGTTATTCATACGATATGCTAGGTGAAGCTGCATTAACAGATCACGATGCAGAACGTTATTTCGATGACTACACCAACGCAATTCATGCAATTGGTCAAGCATCAACAGATAAAGACGTTTATAGCGGCCCGGGTATTTCTATTAAGCTTTCTGCTTTACACCCGCGTTACCAACGTTCACAGACTGAACGTGTACATAACGAACTTTATAGCAAAGTTTTGGAATTGGCTCGTTTAGCGAAAAACTACAATATTGGTTTAAACATTGATGCTGAAGAGTCTGAGCGTTTAGAGCTTTCTCTTGAACTATTAGAGCGTCTTTGCTTCGAACCAGAACTGGCGGATTGGAAAGGTATCGGCTTTGTTATTCAAGCGTACCAAAAACGTTGCTTCTACGTTGTAGACTATGTGGTTGATCTTGCTAAGCGTAGCAACAAGCGTCTGATGATCCGTTTGGTGAAAGGTGCTTATTGGGACAGCGAAATCAAGAAAGCGCAAATTGAAGGTATGACGGATTACCCTGTATTTACGCGTAAAGTACATACAGACTTGTCGTATATCGCATGTGCGAGAAAATTATTGGCTGCACCAGATCAAATTTACCCACAATTTGCGACGCATAATGCTCAAACTGTTGCCACTATTTATGAATTGGCAAAACCTGAACAATATTATGTCGGTCAATACGAATTCCAATGCTTACACGGCATGGGTGAACCTTTATACGAGCAAGTCGTTGGTCCAAAATCTGAAAAGAAATTAGACGTTCCTTGCCGTATTTACGCACCAGTGGGTACGCATGAAACGTTATTGGCTTACTTAGTACGTCGTTTACTTGAAAATGGTGCTAACACATCTTTCGTAAACCGTATTGCCGATAAGAGCTTGAAGATTCAAGACTTGATCGAAAATCCACGCGAAGCAATCTTAACTGCTGCGAAACAAGAACAAGCGGTTGGCTTAAAACATCCTGCTATTCCATTACCAAAGAATTTATATGGTGCATTGCGTCACAACTCTTCAGGCGTCGACTTAGCCAACGACAGCGAATTATTGAGTTTAGACACGACAGTTCAAAACTTAATGTCTCAGCAATGGGCTGCTCAATCAATGGGTCCTAGTTTAGCTGAAATTGCTGCGTCTGCTGAAGTTGCTGTAATCAACCCTGCTGTCCATACAGACAAAGTTGGTAGCGTAAAAGAAGCTTCTGTTGAACATGTGAATCTTGCGCTGACAAATGCTACAAATGCACAAGCTGCTTGGGTCAATACGCCAAAAAATGAACGTGCTGCATGTTTAAACCGTGCTGCCGACATTATGGAAAGCCGTATCCAAGAGCTGATGGTATTGTTATGCCGTGAAAGTGGTAAGACTTATGCCAATGCGATTGCTGAAGTACGTGAAGCGGTAGATTTCTTACGTTACTACGCTGCACAATGCACAAACTTGGCTACAAATGCGCAAATTGAGTCATTAGGCACAGTATTGTGTATTAGCCCATGGAACTTCCCATTGGCAATCTTCAGTGGTCAAATTTCTGCTGCGCTTGTTGCTGGTAACACTGTTATTGCAAAACCAGCTGAACAAACGCCGCTTATTGCTGCTTTAGCCATTCAAATGCTTTGGGAAGCAGGTGTACCAGAAGCGGTTGTACAGTTAATTCCTGGTCGCGGTGAAACTGTTGGTGCACAACTCAGTGCTGACCCACGTATTCAAGGCATTATGTTCACAGGTTCTACTGAAGTTGCGAAAATTCTTCAGAAAACAGTTGCGAAGCGTTTAGGTACAAATGGTCAACCGATTCCGTTAATTGCGGAAACAGGTGGTCAAAATGCCATGATCGTTGATTCATCTGCTTTAACTGAACAAGTGATTCTCGATGTTGTGAACTCGGCTTATGACAGTGCTGGTCAACGTTGTTCTGCATTACGTATCCTTTGCGTACAAGAAGACAATGCTGAAAGCGTGATTCGCATGTTGAAAGGTGCAATGCAACAACTCAATGTAGGTAACCCTGCATTGTTAAAAACTGACATCGGTCCAGTTATTGACGCTGAAGCACAAACCAATATCCAAAACCACATTCAAAAAATGCGTGGTAAAGGCTATGCAGTGCACCAGTTCATGCATAACGACGCTGCTGATACAAGCTTGACTCAAGGTACATTCATTCCACCGACGTTGATTGAATTACCAAACTTAAATGACCTTGAGCGTGAAGTGTTTGGTCCTGTATTGCACGTGATCCGTTACCCACAAGGTAATGTGAAGTCTGTAGTGGATCAAATCAATGCGAAAGGCTACGGCTTAACCATGGGTCTACATACACGTATTGATGAAACCATCAACACTGTCATTAGTCACTCTGAAGTGGGTAACTTGTATATCAACCGCAACATCGTTGGTGCTGTTGTTGGCGTACAACCTTTCGGTGGTGAAGGCCTGTCTGGTACTGGTCCTAAAGCGGGTGGTCCACTTTACTTGTACCGTTTAATGCAAGAATGCAGTGCAAAACAGTTAAGTACACCTTTTGCAGTAGGCAAAGTATTACAGCCTGCTCCAAAAAATGAAGTGTATGAACAGTTTAGCGCTTGGGTGAAACAGCAATTCCCACAAGTGAAATTGCCTCAAGTACCTGCGCTTGCATCTGGTCAAGTCTATGAACTAAACGGTCCTACAGGTGAAAGCAACCAATATACAATTGTTGCACGTCACTGTGTATTGTCTCTTGCCGAACAAGAACAAGACCAATTGGTTCAATTAAATGCAATTTTTGCAGTCGGTAGCCAAGCTGCTGTACTTGCAGACAATGTATTTGCATTGAAACATCTGTCTTCTATGCCTAAAGCGGTAGCACAACAATTCAAAGTGATCCAAAGCATTGCAACGGGTGATTTTGATGCAGTTCTACACCATGGCACAACAACTCAAGTACTTGAGTTACAAGCAACCATCGCTCAACGTTCAGGTGCTATTGTGGGGATTAACCATTTACAGCCTGCGGAACAAAACATTCCAGTTGAACGTCTTGTGATTGAACGTGCGATTAGTATTAACACTGCTGCTGCGGGTGGTAATGCAAGCTTAATGACCTTGAATTAAGGTTTAAAGCATCCTGTTAAAGGGGTATCTTTCCCTTACCAAGCCATTACTGGTCTAATGGCTTGGTTTCTTTTATTTGAGAAAAGCATATTTTCTCTATATTCATCCAACTGTTCCCCAGTTCTTTAGATTTTCATTCGAAGTTGCCGAATTCGCTTAGTCTTCTTCTGCAAACTTTGTTACCATCCCTGTTTTCTACGTTTTATAATTTTTGACTGCATATGACTTCATCTTATCAGCAACAACTTGATGCCAAAGTTGAACGTATTTCTGCACAATTTGCCGAATTCAATCCTCCTTCACTTGCTGTATTTGCATCTCCAGAACAACATTTTCGTATGCGTGCAGAATTTCGTATTTGGCATACAGATGAAGATATGTTCTATGCGATGTTTGAGCGCGACGAACAACAACAAAAACAAGTCATTCGTATTGATGAATTCCCAATTGCTGATGCCAGCATTAATCAACTGATGCCTGTGCTTTTGGCAGAACTAAAAAGTCACGATACCCTTTCAAAACGTTTATTTGAAGTTCATTTTTTAGCGACTTTAAAAGGTGAAATGCTTGTTTCACTGATTTATCGCTGCCCACTTGACGAACAATGGCAAACTCTAGCCAAACAGCTTGCGGAAAAACTTAAGATTAAAATTATTGGTCGTAGTCGTGGTCAAAAGGTTGTGCTTTCTGATGAATTTGTGGTCGAGGAACTACAAGTTTCCGAGCGTAAATATCAGTACAAACAAATCGAAAGCAGCTTTACCCAACCCAATGCTCAAGTCTGCCAAAAGATGTTAGAATGGGCGTGTAATGCAGCAAAAGAATCTACAAAAGACTTATTAGAACTGTATTGTGGTAATGGGAACTTCACCCTACCGCTTTCAACGCATTTTAACCGTGTTTTAGCAACTGAATTGGCAAAATCATCGGTATATGCAGCCCAATGGAATATTGAACAAAATAACATTGATAACATCCAAGTAGCGCGACTTTCTGCTGAAGAGTTTACCCAAGCCTACAATGGCGAACGTGAATTTAGACGCTTACAAGAAGCACAAATTGATATTAGCAGTTATGATTTTGATACGGTGTTTGTGGATCCACCACGTGCGGGTATTGATGATGAAACGCTCAAATTATTACAGCGCTTTGAGCGAATTATCTATATTTCATGCAACCCAG
Organism: Acinetobacter sp. AM; assembly: GCF_003105055.1. Taxonomy (NCBI): domain Bacteria; kingdom Pseudomonadati; phylum Pseudomonadota; class Gammaproteobacteria; order Moraxellales; family Moraxellaceae; genus Acinetobacter; species Acinetobacter sp. AM. The sequence continues at coordinate 48,541 of NZ_QETG01000012.1, forward strand.
ACACTTTACATGACAATTTGAAGCAACTGACTCAAACCCACAAAGTGACTCAATTTGCCTTGTTTGACCAATTCCCTTATACACATCATGTAGAATCAGGTGTGTTACTAGAAAAATTGTAAAAATTAATTTTACTAAAACATCAAATCCTCAAGTCATTTAAAACAATAACTTGAGGATTTTTATTTGAAATAAAGTAGTTAATTTCACCATATATTTAGACCTGTCATAAAACCGTTAAATCTTGCCATTATGATTGAAATTTTGCGTGTTCAACTGCTGCTTTTATCACTTAGACCATCTTGCATTATTTATAAAATTGGCTATATTTCGTTCTATGTTATTCATGAATGAAGGCTCTATGAGTTTTTGGCAAAAATTGTTTGCTGCACCGCAGCAGTTGAATGAGCATAAAAATCAAATCGCGTGTGTCGAAAATGATTGCTCATGCAAAACAGATGAACAACTGTTAAAGGCTCTTGCTCAAGCCACAGATGACGATGTCATCATTGGCATTAAACGCGTTTTAGCCTCTCGAGGTTATAGCCGCAAAGAGCTAAACGAAATCACCCGTTCACCATTACAGTGATGCCGATTTCGTCATTAAAAAGCATTGGTTTAACCAATGCTTTTTTATTGCTTAATCTTTTTAATCACAATCCTGATCTTCAATATAGGCCAGCATCGGCCCAAACGGACTACTCTGAGTATTGATATCCTTCTTAGCCAGATAAATCGCTGAAATTGAACCATCTAAATATAAAGCCTGTTCTAACTTGAGCTCGTTTTGCATAAAACTGGCCAAAGTATAAAAATTTACAGGCTGCTGAGTGATTACAAAATACAAGCGTTGATTTTTTAGCCCTACTGCATTGCGTTGTTTTAAAGATGTGCCTTGCGGCAAAAAAATGGGGTTAATTTGCCGATTTAGCACCAACATCGGTCCAGACTGCGTCGCATAATCAGCGTTGAATTTCTTCTTGGTATATTGCGAACTACTTAAAATGATCGCCTGTTTACTGTTCCATGCCAGAACACCGTTCGGCTTTAAATAAAAATTTCCCCAACCTCGATGCTGATTCAGTGGAAATGGCTTTTTCTTATTTTCAATATATAAACCTACAGGATGGAACGTGTAATGAAACATACCTGCATTCATTGCAAATAGCATGCCCTCACATGGTGCTAGTTGCATTGGTATATTGGTGAAATAATTAATGGGAGTTTTACGCTCCTGTTGATTTAAAAATAAACGTAGCTTTGCCAGATCATGCACTTCGACCACTGTAAAATTGAGATCATTATATTCACGCGTATAACTTTTAACTTGTGCCTCAGATTGTACCGATAACAAACTGAATAGGAGTATGAACACAAGCTGAATCCTTTGCCTGAATTTTGTATACATACCATCAAACACTCTTTAGCCGCTTATTTTTATTTTATTGCTTTTTGTAGCATTCATATTCAACTATTCACCTATCTCCATCATTCCAAGTAAACTACATGCTAATATACAGCCGTAGTTTATTCGTTTAGTGTAGCAATGCATCAACAGAAAAAACCGTTTCCTATTGGGGCACATTTGGTGGTAAAACACTTCGCCTACTCCCATCATGGGATTTATATTGGGCGTGGACGTGTTATCCATTATTCAGGTTTTGCCCACTTCTATAAAAAGAGACCGATTGAAATTACCACTCTAGCAGAATTCTGTCATGGTAAAAAAATTGATGTCGTCCAATATCAACAACCTAAATATTCAGGTCGCAACGTCGTGCGCCGTATGCGCTCACGTATGAAAGAAAACCACTATCACCTGATTATGAACAATTGTGAACATCTTTGTACTTGGGCAATTACTGGGGTAGAAAGCAGCCCTCAAGTGGTTCGAATGATGAACAGATTAACCACGATTGGTTATGTCAGCTCAATTATGAGTTATATGAACAGTATGCTGCTAACCCTGACTACAACTTGTTTTGCACTTGCGCTTTACATTAAAAAGAAGCTGCGTGATAAAGCAAAAATGCAGAGACAAACTTATTTATTCTTCAAAGATCAGGAACATAAAAATCGTTAAGTTGATGTTTAAAAGTACCATTTTCTAGTTTCAAGCTATTCATCATAATTTAATCCACTCTCAATCTCTATTTCAAAAAGCAATAGACATTAAAAAAGCCCCTCAACTCGCAGTTCAGGGGCTTTTATATTTCAAATCAGGTTTTATTTGCCTGGTTTAAAACTGTCTTTTAAATCTAAGATACGGTTAAACACTGGCTTTTCAACTGTATGGTCATAACGATCTGCCACAAAATAACCTTCACGTTCAAATTGGAAACGTTGTTCAGGCTCTGCTTGTGCCAATGCAGGCTCAATGACTGCTTGTACAACTTGTAATGATTCTGGGTTTAGATTCGCCAAGAAATCATCGGTTGCGTCAGGTGCAGATTCAGTGAATAAACGGTCATAAATACGCACTTCAGCAGGAACACCTTTGTTTGCAGATACCCAGTGAATCACACCTTTCACTTTACGACCTTCAGGATTTTTCCCTAAAGTTTCAGGATCAATTGAACATTTCAGTTCAACTACTTCACCATTTTCATCCTTAACCACTTCGTCACACTTGATCACATAAGCATGACGTAAACGTACTTCACCCTCAGGCACTAAACGCTTAAAGCCTTTCGGTGGAATTTCTTCAAAATCTTTACGGTCAATGTAAATTTCTGAAGTAAGTGGGATAACACGCTCACCCATATCTACATTTGGATGACGTGCATGCACCAAGTCCAAAGCTTCAGGTAAATTCGTTAAAGTGACTTTTAGTGGATTCAGCACCGCCATACCACGACCAGCCGCATTTTCAAGCGATTGACGGATACAGAACTCAAGCATTGCAACATCTACAATACCGTCGGTCTTAGTCACACCTACACGCTTACAGAAATCACGCAAGCCTTCAGCTGTGAAACCACGACGGCGCATACCGACAACTGTTGGCATACGTGGATCGTCCCATCCATTGACATAACCGCCTTCAACCAATTTACGTAATTTACGTTTTGAAGTAATGGTGTAATCAATGTTTAAACGGCTAGATTCGTACTGACGTGGAACTGCTGCTGAATGAACTTTCTCAATCACCCAATCATAGAATGGACGGTGATCTTGGAATTCCAATGTACATAAAGAGTGCGTAATGCCTTCAATTGCATCAGACAATGGATGAGCATAGTCATACATTGGATACATTTTCCATTTGTCACCCGTTTGATGGTGCTCAGAATGCAAAACACGGTAAAGAATTGGATCACGCATATGAACATTTGGAGATGTCATGTCAATTTTGGCACGTAAAACCGCTTCACCTTCTTTCGTTTCACCATTACGCATTTTTTCAAAACGCTCAAGGTTCTCTGCAACAGTAGCATCACGGTAAGGCGAGTTTTTACCCGGTTCAACAAAGCTACCACGATTTAATTTAATTTCTTCTGGCGATTGCAAATCCACATAAGCATCACCTTGTTCAATCAATTGCACCGCCCATGCATATAACTGATCAAAATAACCCGACGCATAACGTGGTTCATCTTTCCATTCAAAACCTAACCATTTTACATCGTTGGCAATACCATCAACATATTCTTGTTCTTCGGCATCAGGGTTCGTATCATCAAAACGAAGATTACAATAACCATCAAATTCTTGTGCGATACCAAAGTTTAGGCAAATCGCTTTTACATGACCAATATGTAAATAACCATTCGGCTCTGGCGGGAAACGCGTTACAACGGTTTGTGTACGCCCAGATGATAAATCGTCAGTAATGACCTGACGTACAAAATCCAAGCCAGGCTGTTGTTCTTGCTGCGCAGCATCGACAGAGGCATGATTACTTGGTGTCGGGTTATTTGGCAGAGATGCAACAACATCATTTGGCTTCATAGTAGATAGATCACTTCTAAAAATAAAAAACAGGATATTTTAAACGCAATTTCAGTATTTTTAACAAAGAAATGTACGTTTTTACTTGCCTTGTAGTTTACAGTTTGCTTATGCTTCTCTCAACCAAAAACCCATGGCTTTTATGTCCATGTTAAGGAGATTACACAATGAGTTTTCCTCAAGTCGAATTAAACACCAATAAAGGTCGTATTGTTCTAGAGCTTAACGCTGAAAAAGCACCTAAAACAGTTGCTAACTTTTTAGAATATGTTCGTGACGGTTTCTATGACGGCGTAATTTTCCACCGTGTGATTGATGGTTTCATGATCCAAGGTGGCGGCATGGACGAAAACTTCAAAGAAAAAGCAACGCGTGACTCAATTGAGAACGAAGCTGACAATGGTTTGAGCAATGATGCTGGTACGATTGCAATGGCACGTACTCAAGCACCTCACTCTGCATCTGCTCAGTTCTTCATTAACGTGAAAAACAACTCTTTCCTTAACCACACTGGTAAAACAGCACAAGGTTGGGGCTATGCAGTATTTGGTAAAGTTACTGAAGGGTTAGATATTGTAGACGCAATCAAAAGCGTACGTACAGGTAACCGTGGTTACCACGCTGACGTTCCTTTAGAAAACGTTGTAATTGAATCTGCAAAAATCATTTCTGAGTAATTAATCTCCCTAAATCCCTCTTTAAAAAAGAGGGACTTCCTCCCTTAGTAAAGGGAGGTTAGGAGGGATTATTTAAAGGATAAAAGTGTGACCTATCTGTTTATATCAGATTTACATTTGTCACCCGATTACCCTCGACTTGTTCGAGGGTTTTTCGCCTTGCTCAAAGAATATCAACACCAGCAAACCCAGCTCTATATTTTAGGGGATTGGTTCAATGCTTGGATTGGTGATGACTATACCGCCCCATGGTTAGATGAAATCGTTACGGCTTTACAACATTTTCATGCCGCAGGTAATCAAGTCTATTTCCAAGTGGGTAATCGTGATTTCGCCTTAGGTCAAAAATTTCTCGATCAGTTTCAGGGTATTTTGTTACCAGACAGCCATGTCTTAGAGATTAACCAACTGAAGTTCCGCCTTGAACATGGCGATGCCTTATGTACTGATGACATCGGCTATCAACGCTTTAAAAAGGTCATTCGCAATCCTCTAGTTCTTAGCTTCCTGCGAAAAACCCCTCTCAGTTTCCGTACCAAACTAGCCAATGGCTTCCGAAAGAAAAGTCATGCTGCTCAGCAGTTTAAAAGCTATGAAGTGATGGATGTCAATCCGCAAGCGGTTGCTCAGGCTTTGGCAAATGTAGATATCTTAATTCATGGTCATACTCATCGTGCTGCCATTCATGAGCAAGAGGGTAAAAAGCGCATCGTGCTAGGAGATTGGAAAGAAGATTCAGCACAAATTCTGGTTATTGATCCCCAACAACAGGACTTAATATTAAAATTAAGTACGTTTAACTACTAAGTATTTAAAACTCTTATTTTTCGCTGCCTTACTTGAACACTATTTTTACGATACATCTTCAAGGTTAATAGCCACCGTCTACTCGCTTTTCCTCACTGCCCTTTTTATACTTCGCCAACAATGCCCTTAAGCCATTCATCAAGACACTGGTATCTACGCCCACCGCGACAAACTCTGTTCCTAATTCGATGTATTTCTGCGTGACTTCATCTGTGGTAGATAAAATCCCTGCGGCTTTTCCTGCTGCACGTATTTTCTGTATTGCTGAAATGACTGCTTTTTGCACCTCTGGATGGTTTGGATCACCTTGATAACCCATCGTTGCAGATAAGTCGACTGCTCCAATAAAGACACCATCAATCCCTTCAACTTTAAGAATTTCATCTAAATGACTTAAGCCTTGTACTGACTCAATTTGAATCAACAAACAAATTTGTTCATGTGCGTGTGCATAATAATCAGGAATACTATTCCAACGCGTTGCTCGAGCCAATGCTGCCCCTACGCCGCGAATTCCTTCTGGTGGATAACGTACGGCTTTTACCATAAGCTCTGCCTGCTCAACGGTTTCCACCATCGGAATTAATAAGGTTTGTGCCCCAATATCTAATAATTGCTTAATTAGTTGCACACTGCCAACGGGTGGACGTACCACTGCTTGTGAAGAATAGGCAGCCATACTTTGCAGTTGTAATAATGTGGTTCTTAAATCACTTGGAGCATGTTCACCATCTATCAGCAACCAGTCGTAACCTGAGTTTGCAACAATCTCGGTTGCATAGGCATCGGCTAAACCGACCCAAAGTCCGATTTGCTGTTGGCTTTTTAATCTTTGCTTAAAATGGTTAATGGTGTCAGGCATCATGATGAGCTAGGTTTAAATGGCATGATGGTGATAAGTAAATCGATTTACAGCGCAAAATACCAATATTGATTTTCGATCTTATCATCGTATTCAACACTTAATCATGCATAATTCTGCGCTTATCTCATAATTGAACAAGCGTTAATAGAACATATATGAACGATGCTTGAATCTGATACATGAAACGATTAATGTGAATATTCCGCTAATAACAGCATCGATTTGACCTCGGAGTGATTTTCATGGATCTTTTGAATATTTCAAAAACTCGTTATACCACTAAGGCTTACGACCCTTCCAAGAAAATTCCACAAGAACAATTTGAACACTTACTCGAAATTTTACGTTTAACACCTTCTTCAATTAATATTCAACCTTGGCATTTCTTTATTGCAGATAACCAAGCAGCCAAAGAACGCATCGCCAAAGCTTTAGTGGGTAAATATGCCTACAACGCACCAAAAGTATTAGATTCATCACATACCATTTTATTTTGCACAAAAGCTGATATTACTGAAGAACATTTAGAAAATTTATTGGCGCAAGATGATGTCAGTGGTCGCTTCAAAGACGCTACTGCAAAACAAGGTCAAAAGGATAGTCGTACAGGTTATGTCGATTATTACCGTAATGAAAAAGGTGATATTCAACGTTGGGCTGAAAATCAAACTTTTATCGCGCTCGGTCAAATTTTACTCGCAGCAGGAATTGAGCATATTGATGCTACCCCTATTGGGGGTTTTGATGAGGATTTATTAACTGAAGAATTACAACTTACTGAAAAAGGCTTAATCCCCTCTGTGCTATTAACACTAGGTTATCGCAGTGAAACTGACTTTAACGCCAAGCTACCAAAATCTCGCCTAAAGAAAGAAGACGTTTTCACCAAGCTGTAAAATTTGCTTGTAATAATCAGGGACAATTGATTTGTCCCTTTTCTATAAAGGAATAAATCTTGCTTAATTAAGATACGAGTTCAACCTAAGCCGAGGTTAGTGATGTCTTTATTTATTCAGCTTCCAATTAAATTTGAATGTAAACACTGTCAACTCACCTATTTTCATGCTTATGCACCATCTGCATTACATAAACCACACTGCCCACAGTGTCATCATACTGGTTTACTCATGGGTGTTGCGGAGGAAAAAGACTTACTTCTCTACTCAATCACGTCGGCTGTTAAATTTATCAAACAATCATGGCATAGGCTAAACAAAGTACACTCATAATTCCCAAGCCCAACCCTAGACTGGTACTGGTTTTAAGTTTTTCCTTAAAGAAAATAAGCCCACTCAAGACACCCAATAACACCACCAAAATATTCATCCCTGCAAATACAATTGCGGGGCTATCTTTAAGTAACATGTGTGCTTTAACGTATAGCGCGATATTGGAAAAATTAAGCACGCCCAAACATAATCCCCAAAAAATGTTTGTAGATGAACCAATCTGCTTTGTAGTTAATACGACATATAAAAGTGAAAAGATAAAGGCACATATAAACATTAAGGTTAAAGCGACCGAGAATTGTACTCCTAAACCCGTCGTGTATTTCAGCAAGATATCCACCAAGGCATAACCCACCCATACACTTGCTAAATAGAACATACCTGATGAACTAGCACTAGCTTGAGTATGGCTGCTACGATGTGAATAAATAATACATAAGACTGCTGTAATACCTAAACCAATCCCGATAAGTTTGAGTATGCCAAACTGCTCATTAAAAATGAAATAAGCAGCACCTAAAGATAAGATGACTGATAAACGTTGTGCGACTTCAGTTTTGACAATACCCGCAGTTTGTAATGACTTAGATAAACATAAAAACACACTCGGTAATAACAAGCCTAGGCTGAGAATAAGCCACCATGGTGTATTACTTAGAGAAACATGGCTTAAATCTGGTTTAAACCAATAGAAACACAAAAGACTCGCAATCGCATAATTCCAGCAAATCATCTGCATAGGATTCAAGCCTTTAGCCTTAGAAACTTTCAGTAGTATTGATACCAAAACGCTGCAAAGTGCTGCCGCAAGGATCAGCTCCATTAGACATCTACCCCATATATTCGTCAGTCATATAAAAAGCCCACATAAATTATGTGGGCTTTTATTTATAAATAATTTGTGGAGCGATTATTTATAACGTTCAACCATGTTCTCTAAAGAAATTGGACGAATCTTGTCAGCATTGCCCGCAGTACCAAATGCTTCATAACGATCGATACAAATTTGTTTCATTGCATCAACAGTTTTTGCGAAGAATTTACGAGGATCGAATTCGCTTGGTTGTTCTGCCATCATACGGCGCATTGCACCTGTCGATGCTAAACGTAAGTCTGTATCGATATTGATTTTACGCACACCATGTTTGATTGCTTCAACCAATTGCTCAACAGGAACACCGTAAGTTTCTTTGATGTCGCCGCCATACTGGTTGATGATCGCTAACCATTCTTGTGGTACAGAGCTTGAACCGTGCATTACAAGATGCGTATTTGGAAGAGCCGCATGAATTTCTTTAATACGGTCAATTGCCAAAATATCGCCTGTAGGTGGACGCGTAAATTTGTACGCACCATGTGAAGTACCAACTGCAATAGCAAGTGCATCGACATTGGTATCTGCAACAAACTGACGTGCTTCTTCAACTGAAGTTAAAAGTTGAGAATGATCGAGAACACCTTCAGCGCCCACACCATCTTCTTCACCCGCCATACCAGTTTCAAGGCTACCTAAACAACCGATTTCACCTTCTACAGAAACACCGCACGCATGCGCCATTTGTACTGTACGACGTGTTACATCAACGTTGTATTCATACGTGGTTGGTGTTTTACCGTCTGCACCTAATGAACCATCCATCATCACTGATGAGAAGCCCAATTGAATTGAACGTTGGCAAACATCTGGATCTGTACCGTGATCTTGATGCATCACCACTGGAATATGTGGCCATTCTTCAATTGCAGCCAAGATAAGGTGACGTAAAAATGGAGCACCTGCGTATTTACGCGCACCCGCTGATGCTTGTACGATAACAGGTGAATTTGTCGCATCTGCTGCAAGCATGATTGCGCGCATTTGTTCTAAGTTGTTTACGTTGAATGCTGGTACGCCGTAAGCATGTTCGCCGGCGTGATCCAAGAGCTGGCGCAATGAAATAAGAGCCATAGTGTCCTCCCAGGTAATGCGACATATTCTACATGGTCATTAATTTCAATTCAGCAATAAATAACACTATTTAAAAAAAATCCCTGCAATTGCAGGGACCTTCTAAGAAAATACGACAATTTATTGAGCAGTGGCCTTTGAAGCTTCAACTTCTGTTGCAGGAGTCGCAGCATCGGCATCTACATTTGCAACTTCTGCAGGCACATCAGTATTCTTTTCATCCATAACTGGCTTATCTAGTGAATCAATTGCAGCTTGTTGCTCTGGAGAAACTTTTTCTTCTACTGCTGCATCTGTTTTCGGTGCTTCATCTTTTTTTGCACAAGCAGTTAAAGCCAATGGTGCGATTAATAAAGCAGCAAGCGTTAATTTTAGGTTCATCACATTATTCCTACAACAGGTGATTTAATAGGCGTGATTTTATTTCAAAGATGTGACAGTTTGATGACCTAAAGATGAATGCAATAAAAAAGGCTGACCGAAGTCAACCTTTTATATTTCATCTCATTCGATGAATTATTTTTTTAAGCACGTTCTAAAAGAACAGCGACTGCTGGAAGTGTTTTACCTTCAACAAATTCAAGGAAAGCACCACCACCCGTTGAGATATAACCAATTTTGTCAGCAACTTCGTATTTATCAATTGCAGCTAAAGTATCGCCACCACCTGCAATTGAGAAACCTTCAGACTCTGCAATCGCTAAAGAAAGCGTTTTAGTGCCTTCACCAAATTGATCAACTTCAAACACGCCTACAGGACCGTTCCAAAGAATTGTTTTTGAAGTTTTTAAAATTTCTGCAAAAGCTTGCGCTGTTTCTGGGCCAACATCCAAAATCATGTCGTTATCAGTAACATCTTCAACTTTTTTCACCACTGCTTTTGCAGCAGCCAATGAACCCAAGAAATCATCAAAGTTAATTTCAGATGCATCAGCAACAACAACATCTGTTGGAAGTGGAACAGATACTTTTGCCGCAATCGCTTTTGCTGTATCGATTAAATCATTTTCACACAATGATTTGCCAACATTGAAGCCTGCTGCCGCCAAGAATGTATTGGCAATACCCCCCCCCACGATCAATTGATCACAAATATCAGAAAGTGAGGTCAACACATCTAACTTAGTCGATACCTTAGAACCTGCAACAATTGCGACCATTGGTTTTTCAGGCGTTTGTAATGCACGACCTAAGGCATCAAGTTCAGCCGCAAGGAGTGGACCTGCTGCTGCAACAGGTGCTAAACGTGCAACACCTTCAGTTGAAGCTTCAGCACGGTGAGCCGTACCAAATGCGTCCATCACAAATACATCACAAAGCGCTGCATATTTTTGCGCCAATTCTGGGTTATTTTTCTTTTCACCGAGGTTAAAACGGCAGTTTTCTAACAGAACCACTTGACCTGCTTGAACTTCAACACCATCAAGATAGTCAGTGACTAACTGAACGTCTTGACCTAGAGCTTCTGTTAAGTATGCTGCAACTGGAGCTAATGATTGTTCAGCTTTTGGCTCACCTTCTACAGGACGACCAAGATGTGAATACACCATGACTGCTGCGCCTTTATCTAATGCGGCTTTGATTGTCGGTAATGCAGCACGTAAACGTGCATCACTGGTAATCACACTATTTTTAACAGGAACGTTTAAGTCTTCACGAATAAGAACTCGTTTACCTGCTAAATCAAGGTCAGTCATACGCTGAAAATTCATGTATAGCTCTCTGAATATATAAAATCGGCACGATTTTAAATGATTATGCAGAAAAAGGTTAGCTTCTTTTGCATAAAAGCTGCCGAAAGCGTTCGTTTTGATTATGATATTGAAAAGCCACAAATTGATTCACTGCTATGTCATTTCATCCAGATCCTAAAATTAACCGCTTAAATGTATTTGGCGAACCCTTAGCCAGTTGTTGTTTTGACCCAATTACAGGTTATTTCCGCAATGGATTTTGCCATACTGCAACGACCGATTTAGGGCAGCACACCCTGTGTGCGCAAATGACTTCTGAGTTTCTAAATTTTTCACAGAAAGTTGGCAATGACTTAATCACCCCTGTACCCGAAGTTGGTTTCCCTGGTTTACAACCTGGCGATTTCTGGTGTATTTGTGTGACACGTTGGGTGGAAGCTTATCAGGCGGGTCAAGCACCTCCTGTTAAAATCCATGCCTGCCATCAAGCCGTTCTTTCTTATGTTCCACTGAATGTATTAATGGATTATGCCATCTGATGAATACCCAAATCATTCTGGCTTCAAGCAGTCAGACACGCAAAGATTTAATGGATCGCTTAAAGATCCAGTATGATTGTGTTGTACCAGATATTGATGAATCACCCCGTGGTGAATTACATGCAGATGATTTGGCTCGTCGTTTAGCCTTTGAAAAAGCCAATGCCATTGCACAGAAACATCCTGACTCGATTGTCATTGGTTCAGACCAAGTGGCTTGGCGTGAAGGTGCCCCAGATATTTTTATTGGTAAACCGCTCTCGGCAGATAAAGCCATTCGTCAGTTACAAGCCAATTCTGACAAAATCGTCTATTTCAGCACTGCACTGAGCGTACAACAACATTCAACTGGATTTGAACAAACACTGGTAGAACACTACAAAGTAAAATTTAGAAAACTGAGTTTGGCAGAGATTGAACGTTATGTCGCCATAGAGCAACCGCTACATTGTGCGGGTAGCTTTAAATGTGAGAGTTTGGGTATTAGTTTATTCGAACAAATGATCGGACACGATCAAACCACATTAATGGGCATGCCGATGATTCAATTGTGCCAAATTCTCCGTCAATTAAATATTTTAGTTCCTTAATTTAGGCTGTAATTTATGTCCCAACCTTTAGATGTTTTAGGCGGCATCACCGCTGAACAGTTTCTTCGCGAATACTGGCAAAAGAAACCTTTACTTGTACGCAATGCTTTACCTGAGATCATCAACATCTTAGAACCGAATGATGTGATGGAACTGGCTTTAGAAGAGCATGTGACTGCACGTTTAATTAAGCAAAAAGATAAAGACCCAAATCAATGGACAGTGAAATCTTCACCTTTAATTAAGGGTGATTTCCAAAAAATGCCGAAACTTTGGACCTTACTGGTTCAAGCCGTCGATCATTACTCTTTTGATTTGGCTGAATTGTGGAAAAAGTTTCCATTTATTCCGCAATGGCGCCGTGATGATATTATGGTGTCCTATGCGCCTAAAGGTGGTTCAGTTGGAAAACACTTTGACTTTTATGATGTGTTCCTTGTGCAAGGCTATGGGCATCGTCGTTGGCAGCTTGGACAAATGTGTGATGCCAATACCGAATTTGTTGCAGGTCAACCTTTAAAATTACTGCCTGAAATGCAGGTTGATTTTGATGAAGTACTTGCGCCTGGCGATTTACTCTATGTCCCACCAGGTTTATCTCATTACGGTGTCGCAGAAGATGACTGTCTCACCTTCTCATTTGGTTTCCGTATGCCAAATATGGCCGATCTGATGGATCGTGTTAGTGACAAGTTTGCTGATAACACTTTTTTAAAAAATCCATTGATTGATATTCAAAGACAACATCCCAATTCAATTGGACAAATCACCAAATCAGAATTGGATTATTTAAAAACCCTGTTACTCGAACGCCTACAGAATTCATCCGAACTGGATAATGCCATTATCAGTTTAATGTCAGAGCCAAAATATCCAGACAATATTCCTGAACCTGATGAAATTGAAGCAGATGACTTACGTGAAATTTTAGATACAGGTTATGAAATTTTACTCGAACCTGCGTCACGTTTATTGTATGCCGAACAAGACCAAGCATTATTGTTCTGGGCAAATGGCGAGCAAATTTGTATTTCTGAAGATTCTAGCAATCTGTTAAAGCAAATTGCAGACGGTCAAATATTGGCCTTTGATCAGCACTTTAATCATGACGAAATTTTAGAAGATTTTGCTCAACTGATGAATGACTCGATTCTGATGCTACTTCCACCAACTGAAGAATAAGTCAACGTTACAAAGGCATTCAATCTCGTTTTGAATGCCTTTTTTAATATTTTTATTGTCTAATTTCCAAAAATGCCTGAACCACCGTTTTACCCTTTTCAGAGCTGACTTGTAATTCAGCACCTACACGTTCTAAACGCATTTTCATACTTCGAATTCCAATGCTCATCCCATTTTGAAAATTGCTCTTCACATCAAAACCAACACCATCATCCTCAATGGTTAAAATCAGTTGGCGTTCATACGGGAATATCATAGAAACAAAGACATGTTTCGCCTGACTATGTTTCACAATATTGGTCAGACTTTCTTCCAAAACCCGAATAAGGGTTAAACACTGTAAAGCATTCGGCACATAGCCCCAATTTTGTGGAAAAGACCATTTAGACTCGATGTCCAATTCATCCATGAGTTGGCTAAAACGGTGACGAACTGGTGCTACCCATAAAATTGGATTTTCAGGAACTCGTGAGCCAAGACTTGACCCACTATCAATGATTTGTCTTAAATCATCCCGCAACAACTTTAAAATAGATAAAAATTGCTGATTACTCATATTGTGCTCCGCCTGATCCACAATAATCATGGAACGCACCAAAGATGAACCTAATCCATCATGTAAATCATGCGAAAGATGAATTCTCTCCTGTAAACGAACATTCTCCAATTCAAGCTTATGTTTTTCATTCATACTGGCATATAAATCTTGACTGACCTGATGCATTTTTTCTTCTAGTCTTACATTGAACTTCTCTACGCGGCGCGTATTTCTGGCTAATTTCACCCCTAAAATAAGCACGACAAAGACCGTAATGATTGGTGATGTATAAGGAGAAAGTGGTTTGATATTTTTATGCAAATTTGAACCTAGAAGTAAGCTGTCAAATAATGCACAAATTAAAATACCAGTAAGACAGAGCAATAAAAATATATACTCTCTTTTCTTAGTTTTAATTGTAATATAAGCCAAATAAAAATAAGTCGATAAAAATAATAAAATATAAAGAATAAAAATATTAATAAAAACTGGGGTGATCCATTGTAGTGGTGTAAAGAAAATAATAATTAATATAATAAACGTGATACCCCAAATACAGCGCTCTAAGCGAGGAAACTCAATACGAATAAATCGAAGCAGATACGTACAGAAACACACCATATAAAGAATAAAAAAACTGAGATTGGCTTGTGCAGAAATCAGATTATTAGGAAATGGTTTAGTTTCTGTCACTAGAATATTGGAAATAAATAGAACCCAAAGTATGCAACTGAGTGCGAACCATGCAAAAGTTGTTTCTGAACGCCTAAAAATCCATATCGAAAAACATAATAGACCTAGCACCAATGAAATAATGATATTGATTTCAAATAAAGTTCGCCTATTCCAAATCTGTTGCCGATGTTGATCATCAGCAGCTTGTACATTATGGAAAGAAATCCCTCCAAGTCCTGCTTTTTGAAAGGCATAACCATTCACATAAATTAAAAACTCATTCTCTCCAGTTTTAAAACTAGATGGTGTTAATACCCAATATCTAGGCATATTCCAGCTTTTCGATAAGGGTTCAACCAAATTTTTATCACGCCAAAGTACGTTACGATTAAAATAAACTGCACCCGCAGAATTAATATATTCAATCGAAAATGCAAAAGATTCACTAAGTGTTCCTGAAGAACAATCAGGTTTCCAAAGTATTTTATACCACGCACCACCATTATAATTTGGCTCATGGATATCCCAATTATCAGGTAACGCTACCTCTTTCCAACCCGATGTAGGAATATGATGAATCGTATTCGTTTTTACAAACTGAATCGGTTGTACTTGAATCGTACAATGCTCATCTATGGAATAATAAGATGATGCTGCGTAAGTCTGCATATGAATGCAAACTAGTGCAAACATACAAAAAATCCGCAGAATCAATTTGGTCATATAATCCCTAAAGTTCTCGCTGCACTTACAGCTTTCGTCCTTTTTGAAACGGAAAGTTTCCGATAAATATGCTTAATATGACTTTCTACCGTATAGCGCGAAACAAATAATTGTTCAGAGATTTCCCGATTACTTAAACCTTGCGCCACCAAATCCAAAATTTCCTTTTCACGATTGGTTAAAGCTTCCATATCAACAGGTAAAGCTTCCTGTTGCTGACTTTTATCATGTGAGTTTTCTTGTACCGCAATTTGGTTCAAAATCTCACGAGCAATAAAAGGGTCAATTGGCGCACCACCACGCAAAATACTACGGATAGCCAACAAGACTTCAGCGTCATCACGCTCTTTTAACACATAACCCGTTGCACCTGCCTTAATGGCAGAGAATAAGCTTGACTGTGTACTCCATGCTGAAATAACCAGAATTAAGGCGCTCGAATCTCTTTCGCGTAACTTCTCAATAAACTCCACGCCATTTCCATCTGGCAAACCCAAGTCTACCAAAGCCAATGAGACCGGAATTTCCTCTATTTTTTCAAATGCTTCTTTAAGATTAGAGACAAAATGTAATGTCTCATTTTCATATCCCAGTTCAGTTAGAATTCTTCTTAGACGGTTTTGTATAATCGGTTCATCTTCCAGAATAACTACTGGCACTGGCAACATTGTTTCATCATTGCTCATGTAACACCCCATTTTTTGGTATGTACTATACTCAAATTTTTAAGATGACTCATATCCCTATATTTGGGTAAATTAAAGCTTTCTCCTTCAATTTAATACTATTCTCCTAAGATACACTCATCGCTTACTTTTTACACAAAAAAACTGTTTATTCGCATAAATTAAATGAAAATAAACATGATTGTTATGTAAGCCACTCGACTTTTTTTAATGATTTATGAGTGAACTTCTAACACAAATAGTTACTTGTACTCATCATCAAATCTTGGCATTGTGAAATGAAATAACCTTCAGGTACAAGGATGAATTATAACTATGCCGAATCCAGCACAAATTGTACGCCACAAATTACTGAACACTTTTTTCTCGCGTCATTCTGTTTGGTTCACTTTTATTTTTATCGCACTTAGCATCACTTGGTTTAGACTCAATTATGCCCCTCATTATATTTATTATTTCCTCTCCGATACGACGCTTAACGTATTATGGTTAGTGAGTACTGTCCTAAGCATTGTCGGCTTATATGATTTATTACAGAATCGGCACTCAATTTTAAAAAACTACCCGATCATGGGACATTTTCGCTTCTTATTTGAAGAGTTCCGACCAGAAATTCGACAATATTTCATTGAATCCGATGAAGATGCTTTGCCTTTTTCAAGAATGCAACGCAGCTTAGTCTATCAACGCGCCAAGAATGAAAACTCAGATAAACCTTTTGGTTCCATCATCGATGTGTATCAGCAAGACTATCGCTTTATGACGCACTCCATTCAACCTTGCCCCCCTGCCGACCCTTCTACATTCCGCATTCAAATCGGGAGTTCACAATGTACTCAACCCTATAATGCTTCTATCATGAATATTTCTGCCATGAGCTTTGGAAGTTTAAGTGCTAATGCCATTCGTGCATTAAACAAAGGAGCACAATTGGGCAACTTTTACCACGATACTGGTGAAGGTAGTCTCAGTCCTTACCACTTAGAATATGGTGGTGATATTGTCTGGGAACTGGGCAGTGGATACTTTGGTTGTCGCACTGAAGATGGTACTTTCGATCCTGTAAAGTTCGCACAGCAGGCTGTTCTTCCCCAAATTAAAATGATTGAGATTAAGCTGTCACAAGGTGCCAAACCAGGGCACGGTGGCATCCTCCCTAAAGATAAAATCTCTGCGGAAATTGCGCAAATCCGTGGTATTCCACGTGATCGTGATTGTATTTCACCTTCTAAACACTCAGCCTTCAATACGCCTATTGAAATGCTACAGTTTATTCAAAAATTACGTGAACTCTCTGGCGGAAAACCCGTAGGATTCAAATTGTGTATCGGTCAACCTTGGCAGTTTATGGGGATAGTCAAAGCGATGCTGCATACGCAAATATTACCTGACTTTATTGTAGTCGATGGTTCCGAAGGTGGGACTGGGGCTGCACCGATTGAATTGATCAATCATATGGGAACACCGCTCCGTGAAGGCGTACTATTCGTACACAACACCTTAGTTGGTGCTGGATTAAGAAAGCAGATCAAGATTGGCGCCAGTGGAAAAATCATCAGTGCTTTTGATATTGCAAGCACAATGGCAATTGGTGCCGATTGGGTTAATTCAGCACGTGGCTTTATGTTCGCAATTGGCTGCATTCAAGCACAGAGTTGTCACACCAACCAGTGCCCCGTAGGTGTTGCAACCCAAGATCAAGACCGCCAAAAGGCAATACATGTGCCTACAAAAGGTGAACGTGTTTTCCATTTCCACAAAAATACCCTACACGCCCTATCCGAAATGATTGCTGCGGCAGGTCTACGCCACCCTTCAGACATTAAAGCTCATCATTTAGCACAACGTATTAATGACCGTGAAATTAAAAACTATGCTCAATTGCATTTTTGGTTGAAAGACGGTGAACTTCTAAACTGCGAAAATAAAGATCAGGAAAACTTTTATTTCCGTATGTGGAATATGGCAAAAAAAGAATATTTCTAATGATAAATGGACTCGGCTAAGCTTTTAACCCAGTCCATTTTAAGCATGAATTTCAAAAATAATTTTAATAATACTCGCCTGTGCTATGCGCATGTAAAAAAGCAGGGATTAGACCTGTTAAAGCAGCACGAATATCAGCCCGTTCATTAATTAATTGATGTGACCCTTCTTCTAACATCAACAGGGTTTGCAATCGAAATTTCCGACGGATAAATTCAATGTTATAACGCCAGTCTACGGTTTGATCTAATGCACCTTGAGCCAACCAGACAGGTATACGACAAGAGGGGCGCTCTTCCATCTGCTGCATCCACTTCGACATTGCCAAAATCCAGTCCATACCCATCATACGAGGTTGCAAAGGATCTTTTAAACGAACAAAGCGTAAAAACTCAGGGTTATGATTATTACGACGGAAATGTCTCGGAACTTGCCGCTTAATCCGACGAATAATACCCAAACCGACAGAGTTGTGCCACCAAGCCGATTTAGCAGGTCGAATTAAAGGTGACAATAATAGAACACGCTCTACATATGGATTTTCACGGCGCTCGGCAAACTCAAGTAAATGATGCATTAAAATCGCACCACCCGTACTTTGTCCAATCCCTAACCATGGTTTAGGAAGCTGCGAAGCATTTTTCACATATTGATATACCGCATGTAAAACACGCTGATAATGATCAAAATCTTGAATACTCGCGGGCGAACCATCACTCAATCCATGACCTGGGAGGTCATATGTAAGTACACTAAAACCTTGTTCAAGCAGTTCACAGATAATTGGCTGATAAATTCCACTATGTTCTAAATAGCCATGCAAAAGGAATACTGTTCCTTTTATGACAACCTTTCCTTCTGCATTCGCTTTAGGTTGAAACACTTGCACATGCAATTTAAACAAAGGCATTTGCACAAAACCTTGCCAATGCTCACAGTCCAGCAAATGTAACCCGTACAACTTACGATAAGCTTGTAATTCAACCGATGGTGAAAATGCATGATTCAAATTTAATGGACTTAAAACCTGTGGCGTCGTGTCTCGATTAGGTACAGGTAAATCTAGTTGTTTCAGTATACTTGGATTTAAAAATGGAATTTCAGGCATTAAGGTACCTCTCGGCAATCACTTGAGCCGAATAACATATCGCGAATGGTCGCCAACATTTCATAATTTGCACGGCGGCTATGATCATAGTTTTGTTGGCTAGGCTGCCAAGCAGTTAATTGTGTTGGCATTGGTGCCTCAATAGGCACAGTCTCAATTCCATTTAAAGCAAATAAACGGCGCGTTCTAGGCATATGATATTGATCAGTAATGAGAATCACGGTTGGTGCTCCTCCTTTCTTTTGTAATAATAGAGAGCTAAAGCGTGAATTTTCACAGGTATTCATACTTCTATTTTCTAATAGTTTTGCATCGACACCACGCTCTTTTAACCAACGCTGCATATAAGGAGCTTCTACTCCACTCAGTACAATCGGTAAGTTATATACTTTTTCTACCGCTAGTGTTTTCTCTAGTCTTAATTTTGTATAGTCATTCACAACTATATCTTTTCTATTTTTGTCCAAAGTTAAACCACCACCTAACACCACAATCGCATAAGGTTGTGATAAAGCCCCTTTCGGTGTTTCATTCTGTTCTTTAATTTGTGCAATATCTTTTTCAATCTGCCGTGCATCAACACTTTCAACTACAGGTTTTACTTCATGTATCTGTAGAAAATCCAGATATTTTTCCATCAAGGCTTTATTTTCTTTGCTGTCTAACTCTAATAAATCTTTTACATTTTGTGTTGGATCTTCAGGCGCTGATGCGGCTTGCTTGGGATCTGCCAAAAGCGGAACTTGAGGGCGTTCTTCCTCTTCGTGTTGTTCTTGCTGCTCTTTATTAATTAAATCTTGCAGGGCTTTGTAACGTGCTTGAATTTGCGGTAAATTTTCAGAATTATTTTGCTGAATTTCTTGTTCCATCAATTTAAGATACGCTTGACGTGCAATCCATAAATTAGAACCTGGTTCAAGATTCTCAGCTTCACTTAATGCTGCCATTTTTTGACTTTTTGCAGCCACTTCATTCACTTCCACAGGAACAAAGGTATTCAATGCTTTGACTATCAATTTTGAATAAAATGGTGAATAGATAAAAATCATCAGGCAGCCCAAAAGTACAAAAAGCAAAGCTGCAATTTGTACAATACGAACCATCCAATGCGTTTTAACCATTCATTATTCCACGTGTGATTGAATTAAACCGACTGCATTAAATAAAACAGGTTCTGGTTCTAAGTTGATATTGAACTTATTTAGCACAGCTTGCTGAACTGCACGATAAGTCGCCTGCACATCCAGCAAAGTAGCATTTTCATAGTTCACCAAAACCAATGCCTGTTTTGCAAACATACCAACCATGCCTAAACGCTTACCTTTCCAACCAGCCTGATCAATTAACCAGCCTGCAGCAATTTTAATCTGACCATTTGCTTGAGGGTAATGGGGCAATTGAGGGAATTTCGTATTTATTTGGTCAAAACATTGTGCAGAGATCACAGGATTTTTAAAGAAACTGCCCGCATTCGGATATTCTTTTGGGTCTGGTAATTTACTTTGACGAATTTGAATAACCTGATTTTGTAGATTTTCTGCACTTAAGTCTTCGCCCACGGCTTGTTTTAAATCACCGTAACTCAGCTTTAAATTTGCATATTTTAGAAGCTGAAAAATCACTTGAGTGATAACATAACGCTCAGGCTCATCTTTAAAAATACTATGTCGATAAGCAAATTGACAATCTGACGCTAAAATTTCAGTAAATTGCTGTGTTGTGCGGTCATAAACTCGCACAGCCTGAATAAACTCACCAACTTCTACACCGTAAGCACCAATGTTTTGTACAGGTGATGCCCCGACTAAACCAGGAATTAAAGCTAAATTTTGCAGACCATATAAATGCTGTTCAGTCGTCCATAACACAAAATCATGCCAAACTTGACCCGCACCAACCGCGAGCGTCTTGGTCTGAGCATCTTCATTTAAAGTTTCAATCCCTTGAATATCCATATGGATAACCAAAGCATGAATATGTTCAGGCAAAAGCATATTGCTCCCACCAGATAGAATTAACACATTGAGCTGCTGCTGTTCTGCATAAGACAAGGCTTCCAACAACATGTGTTCAGTTTCAATTTTTACATAGTGTGATGCAACCGAACCCAAATTTAAGGTGTTAAAAGGCTGAAGTTGAACGTTATTTTGAATATGCATGCTAAAACCCGAACTAGCCTTTCAGCTGTTGTTGAAGTACCTGAACCCAAGCCAAACTACTTGATTCACATTGATCAAGTACACGCTCAAATCCATCATCGCCACCATAATAAGGGTCTGGCACCGCTTGTTGAAGGAATTTTTGATCATGCTGACTCATCAGGGCAATCTTTGCGCGAAGCATATGCTGCCCTAAAACCAATTGAGCCTGCTGCATGAGGTCTTGAATATCTTCTAAATTTTCATAATCCATTGCCAAAATCAGATCAAATTCAACAAAGTCTTGAATCTTAAGCTGACGTGCGCGTAAAGCAGATAAATCATACCCCCGATGTTTGGCATGTTTTTGGCTTCTTAAATCAGGTGCCTTATTCGGATGATAATTGCTGGTTCCAGCAGAATCGACCTCAATATTCAGTTGATGTGCATCACAGTAATGTCTAAATACCACTTCTGCTGTGGGTGAACGGCAGATATTTCCAAGACAGACACATAACACCTTGTAGGGCGTTTGCGATGACATAAGCACCTCAATAGAACGTTTATTTTGCAATGTCTTATGTTAAGTTATTTGGAGGATGAATCCCACTAAAACTGTATAACAAAAACACGTAAATATTGATAAAGCATGAAGGAATTGCCAATGTATGACTTTCAGTTTCAAACTGTTTCCCGAATTATTTCTGGTCTCGGCTCAATTCAAGAACTCACAACGGTCTTGACTGAACAAGGTGGTAAGAAAGTGCTGTTGGTGACAGATAACGGTATGCTTCAACAACAATTACATCACTCTATTTTAGAGATTTTAGAACATCTATCTTTAACACATGTGATTTATGCCGATGTCATTGCTGATCCGCCCGAACACGTTGTCAATTCAGCAGTAGAATTTGCGAAACAAGAAAAAATTGATACGGTGATTGGCTTTGGTGGAGGTAGCTCTTTAGATGTTGCAAAACTCATTGCAATTTTAGCCCATCCAGACCAGTCGCAAAAATTGGCTGAACTCTATGGAATCAACAATGCAAAATCTTCTCGATTACCCTTAATTTTAATTCCGACAACTGCGGGTACTGGCTCTGAAGTCACGCCAATTTCCATTGTGACTACAGGTGAAACCACTAAAATGGGCATTGTTTCACCCGTACTGTATGCGGATGTAGCCATTTTAGATGCAACTTTTACCCAAAATTTACCCGCGCATATTACGGCAGCAACAGGTATTGATGCCATGGTGCATGCCATCGAAGCATATACTTCAAAAATTAAAAAAAACCTATATGCCGATATGTTAGCCAAACAAGCATTAAGGCTACTCAATCAAAATTTAAAACTGGTACTAGAAGATGGTTCAAATCTACAAGCACGGCAAAATATGCTGAATGGTTCAATGTTTGCAGGTCAGGCTTTTGCTAATGCCCCTGTAGGTGCAGTACATGCATTGGCTTATCCTTTGGGTGGCCATTTTCACATTTCGCATGGTCACAGTAATGCCTTGGTTTTAACTGAAGTCTTGAAGTTCAATGCGCCGAATGCCAAGCATTTATATGCAGAGCTAATGACATGGATAGACCCTTATAGCAAAGGTTGCACCGATGGTTTATGTGATTTATTTATCGATCATATGCAAAATCATTTAGACCGAAGTGGTTTGACTTTAAAGCTCAATGCCCTGAATGTTCCAAAGAATGCCATTTCAGCACTGGCACAGGATGCGATTTTACAAACCCGACTACTGCAAAATAATCCACGTGATCTGCGCCTGAATGATGCTGAACAAATTTACCAAGCGATTTACGCTTAATTTATAACTTAGCAAAGGACATGCAAAAAATGAAACCCCAAGCCAAACTTAAAGAAAATTATCCTTTTATTTTTCCCATACAAACACGTTGGTCAGATAATGATATTTACGGACATGTAAACAATGTCAATTATTATAGTTTCTTTGATAGTGCAGCAAATGCGCTACTGATTCAAAAAGCTCATTTTGATATACACCATTCACCGATTATTGGCTTAGTGGTGAGTTCATCTTGTCAGTTTTTACAAGAGCTTTGTTATCCCGAAGTGATTGAAGTCGGTGTGGCAATCAAACGTATGGGAAACAGTTCTTTGGAATATGACTTGGCCATCTTTAAAGCCAATCAAAATAGAGCTGCGGCACAGGGACAATTTATTCATGTTTTTGTAGATCGAGAGCAGCGCAAAAGTACGCCGATTCCCATGAACATGCGTCAGGCTCTACACACTTTTATGCAAGTTGAGCCTGACCAGAAATTTGTTTAATCGTTATTTCAATTGAATGTTATGTAATTCAGCATCAAAACTTTGGATTAAATCACGCACGACAGGTTCTGTTTGTAACAGCTCTTCTGCCCGCTGATAAGCTCGTTCTTTTCGTTGATGCTGTAAAAGATAAGGTGTGGTATCTGTCACTGCACCATACTCAATTTTAAACAAGGTATTCGGCCACTGGTTTTTTAGCGCCTGTTCAAGAGCATGTTGGGATTGACCCAATAATTGCTGATATTGCTCTGGAATATGAAACACAGATTCAGCATCAATTTGACCCGTCATCAGACCATGTTGTGCCAATTCTTGCACCGCAGGTGATAATTCACTATGTCTGAACCAGAACTCCCACTTACCGAGCGTCCACTCACCTTCCAAAACTTGTTCTTGTACACGCAAAATATCTTGCGGCATAAGCTTTGCAGTTTCTGTATTCGAAGCAGTTGGTGTGAGCAGAGATTCTATTTCAGGCTCGGGTTGCTCAATAATCGGCTGAACCGCTGAATCTGTTTCGACTTCATCAACCGCCAAATTAAAGAGTGTGTCTTGAGTTATGTCTACACTGGTAAAACCTAAGTCGGCTGATAATGACTCATTTTCAACAGATGCTTCGACTGGACGTTCTACTTTTTCTTCTACGGCAATTGGTGCAATTTCTTCAAACAAGAAGTCATCACTACTTGCTTCAGATGGAGCTTCGTATGATGTATCAGTGTCTTCATCAAGGTCGAATAAGACCTCTTCACTGGCAGGGTCAAACACGATTTGATCTGAATGACTCGTTAAATTGGCCGTTTCTTCAACCTGCTCTGGAATTTCTGGTAATGCAGACTCATCTTGTAGATTTGTCTCAACAGCAAGGTTTTCTACAAGTGGTGTAACTTCCGCTATCGCTTGAATTTGATCTTGCGGAGCTACAACTACAGTATTGATATTTGTGACAGCTTGTTCAGTAGCCAACATTGGTGCCGACTGAATTTGTGTAGTAGGCGTTGAAACCAAGATTTCATTTGGTTGCAAAGGTCTAAAGGCTAACAAACGTAGCACACACATTTCAAAACCTTGCTCTTGCGTTACCGCAAGCTGCAAATCCGCGCGTCCTTTACACGCAATCTGGTAATAAAGTTGTAAATCTTGATCTGCAATCAATTTGGAAAGTTGAGAAATTTTTTGATTAATTTCTGCACTATATTTCAAACTCAAATCAGGCAAATATTGCAGCAATGCTAATTCATGCAAAGTTGAAATCAACTGATCCAAAACCAGAGAAACATCTAAAGCTTGCTGTCTAAATTGCAGCAACAATTGACTCACACGCGCTTTCTGATTTTGATGAATCGCCATCAATAAATCATAAATAATAGTACGATCAATCAAGCCTAACATCTCTTTTACATCTTGATGCTGAATCGCACCTTGACCATAGGCAATCGCTTGGTCAGTTAAAGAGAGCGCATCACGCAGTGAGCCTTGTGCAGACTCAGCGATTTGCCAGATTGCATCTTGTTGAGCTGGAATCTGTTCTTTTTCAAGAATTTTTGTCAAATGCTCAGTAATTTCATCGACCGCTAGAGGACGCAAGGTAAATTGTAGGCAACGCGAAATCACCGTAATTGGGAGCTTTTGCGGATCTGTGGTTGCAAATAGAAATTTCACATGCTCAGGTGGTTCTTCTAAGGTTTTAAGCAAAGCATTAAATGAATGTGTAGAGAGCATGTGTACTTCGTCAATCAAGTATACTTTATAACGTCCCTGAGTTGGCGCATACGGTACGTTATCTAAAAGCTCTCGCGTATCTTCGACTTTGGTTCGTGACGCTGCATCAATTTCAATCAGGTCGATAAAACGGCCTTCATTCACCGCTTTACAAGTAGCACAGACTTCACATGGTGTCGCTGTTACACCTGTCTCACAGTTTAAGCATTTCGCAAGAATACGTGCAATTGTGGTTTTACCCACGCCACGCGTACCTGTAAATAAATACGCATGGTGTAAACGTCCACGTTCCAATGCACTACTCAGTGCACGCGAGACATGGTTTTGCCCCACTAATTCATTAAAATTACGGGGACGATATTTACGCGCAAGTACTTGATACATGTATGCTCCTTTTCACAGGTCTAAGCATACTGTTTTTTTGCGCAAGAGTGAATGAACAATCTCAAAGCGAGTAGATGATTGTGGAAATTAAACACGCTGTTGATACCTTAACCTTAGATTCAGTCAAAGTGCACTTTAAATCTATATACAACTTGATCTTGTCCAGTCACATCTTTCACATAATTTAAACGACATTTTCTTTAAGAAGGTTTATTCAATTCTCTATTTTTGACCACCTTCAAATATGATTAAACCAAAGACAATGTCCATTGCACCTAGCATTTATTAAGTATGTGAAGTCTCTATTATCCAATCTAAAAATCTTAGAACCACCCCTTACGTCCCTTTAGTATGGCATCAGCACAGCGTAATGTTTCTTGCGTTAAGCCCCATAAACGATAGTCTCCAGTGATGGACGCCGTTGCAAAATTATGTGTATAAGCAAAACTTAATTGGCGCTGTGGATCACACCAAGCACCTGAGCCATTAAAACCCATGTGTCCAAAACCTTGTGGAACTTGTTTACCTAAAGTCAGGACACGGTGATACCCTAAACGCCAATGCATGGGGATAGGCATAATTCGATCACGATGCTGATATTGAATCTGCGACATGCGTTGGAATACTTCAGGCCTAATCAACTGTTGCTGTTGCCATGAACCACCTTGAGCCAACATGGCATAAATTTTTGCCAAACTTTCAGCAGAGAAAACTCCATTGGCAGCAGGAATTACGGCTCGTAAACCTTGTTCACTGAAAAAACTAAAGTTCTTCATACCTTTAGGAATCATCGCATCTTGGAAATCTTGCGGATTTTGACCTGACCAAGTCGCAACACGATCCATTAAAGTCGTTTTCTTGGCTGTATTTTTTCTCATTGAAGAATCAGAACGTGAGCTTTTAGAGTTCGCCTTGGGGAATGGTCGCGCAACCCGATCAAGTTGTGATGTTGGCACACCGAAATAAGCATCTTGTATCTGAAGAGGTTGTAACAAATATTGTTGCATTAAATGAGATAAACTTTGCCCTGTGGCTTTTTCCAGAACACCGCCCACTAACCAGCCAAAAGTTAAAGGCTGATACGCTGTATCTTCACCTACAGCAAAGCGCGGTTTGGCCTCTGCAATCCGATCTAACATAAACTCCCAATCGGCCATTTGAGCTGCATCTTGAACCAAATTGCGGATATCAAATAGGCCACTTTGGTGACTTAGAATATCCGCCAAGCGAATATTGGATTTACCATTTTGTGCAAATTCAGGCCAATATTCTGCAATTGGTTGATCATAATCAAGTAAACCGCGACTCACTAAAATATGAGCTAAAGTTGCCAAAACACCTTTGCCTGTTGAGTAACAGACCGACAAAGTATTCTTGTCCCATTGTTCTGTCGCTGATTTTTTTCCGATACAAATATCAACGACCTTTTGTCCTTGAAAATACACACACAGTGCAGCCCCACCTTCATGCATTCGCGGATGCTGTAAGCGACTGAACTGTTTCGCCAAATCTTCAAAATTTTCAGCAACATCACCATGATATTGATTGGGATTCGCCGATAAATATGCTTTTAGTTCTTTCATCTTACATCCTTATAATTTTTTAATTATTGATACATACATAAGTAAAAAAGCCCAAATCCTTAAAATTTGGGCTTTTATTCAGCGCTATTAGCGTGCGGTAATATGACCTGTCACATGTGGTTTTTTATTTTTACTATTTTGAATCATAAAATCGATATCCTTACCTACTTGCGCAGTGAGGAACTCAACTTTAGAAGGCAAATACATCGGTAATTTAAACCAAACATCAGCCTCATAGCTGTCGGGTAAAGTTAAATTGGCTAAGGCTTTTGCTTTGCTCCACATACCATGTGCAATCGCTTGTTTGAACCCAAATGCTTTTGCCGTAATTGCATGAATGTGAATTAAATTAAAATCGCCAGAAGTTAAGGCATAACGACGACCCGTATTTTCTGAAACTGCCCACTCTGCCTGAAGCGTATAATTTGGGCGAGTTTCTTCTTTTGCCTTCGTAGCCGCTTTAGTTTCAGTTTTTTGACGTGCAAGATAGGTCGTCACCCCTTGCATCACGACTTCATTGCCCACTTTTGCGGTGGTGATAAAGTCAAACTGCACACCTTTGTCATGCGGTTTTAATTCACCAAACTGGCAAGATAGACATAAGCTTTCATTTACACCAATTTTACGGCTTTGAGAAACTTGGTTACGAATATGTACCAAACCTAAAATCGCAAAAGGAAATGCCTCTTGCGTCATCATATGCATTTGTAAACTTTGAGACAAAACAGCTAAATAAATCGCTGGAATATAGCCATTATTTTTAAATCCACACACGGCGTTATACGCTTTCAAATGCTTTGGATCAACCTTAAAAGAATCCACCACATATTCAACTTGGGGAAGAACTTTTTCGCCTTTGGGCTTTTTAAAGATGAGGCCCTGCACGACTTTGGGATAAGCCAAATAAGGTTTCGGAAGCTGAGAAAAATGGCGCGTTTTCATGTTGAACCTATATGAAGTTTTTATTTCAATATTTTTTGAAAGCTTCTTCTCCTTCAAGGAGAAGGTTGGGATGAAGGAAAAATTTCATTCCCTTTATTGGTTTTCCCTCTCCTTCAAGAAGAGGGAAAATTCTAAATTTTTATGATTAAGCACCCAATAAACTTTGTCCGCAAACACGAACAACGTTACCATTTAAGCCCGTCGAAGCCGTTGAAGCAAATAAAGCAATGGTTTCTGCAACATCAACAGGTAAACCACCTTGACTCATCGAGTTCATACGACGGCCTGCTTCACGGATGGCAAATGGAATTGCTGCTGTCATTTGTGTTTCAATAAAGCCTGGAGCAACAGCATTAATGGTTATACCATTTTTTAAGATCGGTGCAGTAAATTTCACCACCCCAATAACACCTGCTTTCGATGCAGCGTAGTTCGTTTGACCTAAGTTCCCTGCAATACCTGAAATTGAAGATACACAGATAATACGGCCATTGGCATTTAAACCATCATGTTCAAGTAAATAATCATTAACACGTTCAATCGCAGACAAGTTAATGTTGATGACCAAGTCCCAAAGTTCTGGCTTCATATTGGCCAAAGTCTTGTCACGGGTAATACCTGCATTGTGCACAATAATATCAACACCGCCCTGTGCTACAGCAGCTTCTTTAATTTTCTGACCTGCATCTGCTGCGGTAATATCAATCGCTAAAGTCGAACCACCAATTTCACTCGCAACACGGTCCAAGTCAGCTTGCTGTTGTGGTACGTCTAAACAAATGACATGCGCGCCATCACGTGACAGTACATGTGCAATTGCTTCACCAATACCACGGCTCGCACCTGTGACTACCGCTGTTTTGCCTGCAAGTGGTTTCACCCAATCTACATCAATCACATCTGCTTTAGACACACGAATGACTTGACCTGAAACATAAGCAGAACGTGGCGATAATGCAAAACGTAAGGTCGACTCTAAATTGGCTTCTGCACCGTCATCTACATAGACCAATTGTGCTGCAATCCCTTTTTTGAATTCTTTACCTACAGATTTAACAAAACCTTCTAAAGCGCGTTGAGCAATGGCTTGCTTTACTGTTTTAGCCGTTTCAGGTGTTGTACCAACGACAATGACACGACCCGAAGCTAGGATTTGTCGGGCGACAGGATTAAAGAAATTATAAAGCTCTTTCAATTGTTCAGAATTTTGAATACCAGACGCATCAAAAACGACGGCTTTGAACTTCGACTCACGGTCACCATCGTTAAACGCATTCAATTTTAAACCTTGGGTTGCAGCAACTTGTTGTAATTCTACATTGTTGCCTGCATAGCTGTTGGCATGAATATTTGCCAAAACCTGAGAAATTGCACCAGATAATGTACCTGCTGGTGCAGCACCAACCAAAACAGCACCTTTTACAACAGGCGTCGCAGAGTCAAAACGATCTAAAAAAGTGGGTGCTGGCAAACCTAAATTTTTAATGACAAATTTACCAATTGGAGATTTTGCGAATGCTTGGTATTGGTCAGTCATGTTTATTATCTCTCAAAACGAATTAAATTTATTTGATGGCTTTTAAACTACTGTTTAACTTCAATATCATGTCAAAGACGTAGATTTCAATAGACCCATCAGTTTCCGTTGAATCATACTTGAGTTAATCTAGTGATGACTTGACCTGAATGTATTCTGCAATGTCATTGTAGTCAATTCGAGCTATGCTGTATTGTGTTAATGTACACCTCAAGAATACTGTAACATGCTTGGAAAAGCCTTATGAGCAAAACAACTCAAGATAATCCAGCAGTCGATCATTCTGTGGCAGAAACTGTGTCAAATACATCAAAAGCACGTACTCGTACACGCAAAACAACTGACACAGCTTCTACGTCTGCAACCCCAACGACTAAAACAACACGTACACGTGCAACTTCTTCGCCTCGCAAAAAAGCAGCACCTAGTACAACTAAAACTGAATCTACAACTCAAACTTCTGTCCAACAGGAAAAAATTATGAGTCAAAATACTCCTCGCCGCGTTGCAATTATTGGTGGTAACCGTATTCCATTTGCTCGTTCGAATGGTGCTTATTTCACAGCATCAAACATGGATATGTTTACCGCAGCATTAAATGGTCTTATTGAGCGTTATAATCTTCAAGGTCAACGTCTAGGTGAAGTAGTCGCGGGCGCAGTGTTAAAACATAGCCGTGACTTTAATATGACTCGTGAGTGTGTGCTAGATACTGCTTTAGCACCTGAAACTCCTGCTTATGATTTGCAACAAGCATGTGGAACAGGCTTACAAGCAGCTTTCCAAGTTGCGAATAAAATTGCCTTGGGACAAATTGAAGTGGGTATCGCTGGTGGCGTAGATACCACTTCAGATGCGCCAATTGCTTTTGGTGATGGTTTACGTAAGGCATTGCTTGAGCTCAATATCGCAAAAACAGGTAAAGACCGTTTAAAAGCATTAACCAAAATTAATCTAAAAGATTTGATGGATGCCCCTAAAAATGGTGAGCCACGTACTGGTCTATCAATGGGTGACCATCAAGCGATTACTGCATTAGAATGGGGTATTTCGCGTGAAGCACAAGACGAACTTGCAGCCTCTTCACATCAAAAAATGGCGAAGGCTTATGAAGAAGGTTTCTTTGATGACCTGATCACACCATTTTTAGGTTTAGAACGTGACAACAACTTACGTGCTGATTCTACAGTTGAGAAACTAGCTAAACTTAAGCCTGCTTTTGGTAAAGGTGATGCACGCACCATGACTGCGGGTAACTCTACCCCATTAACCGATGGCGCATCTTGTGTGTTACTTGCATCTGAAGAATGGGCGAAAGCAAATGGTCATGAAGTACTGGCTTATTTAACCTTTACTGAAACTGCTGCGGTAGACTTTATTGGCAAGAATGGACCAAAAGAAGGCTTATTAATGGCCCCTGCTTACGCAGTTCCTCGTATGCTTGAACGTGCTGGTATTACTCTGCAAGATTTTGACTATTACGAAATTCATGAAGCCTTTGCTTCACAAGTGCTTTCAACTTTAAAAGCTTGGGAAGATCCACAATTCTGTAAAGATCGCTTAGGCTTAGCTGCACCTTTAGGTTCAATTGACCGTAGTAAACTTAATGTTAAAGGTTCTTCTTTGGCAGCAGGTCACCCATTTGCTGCAACAGGTGGACGTATTTTAGCAACGGCTGCAAAACTTCTTAACCAAAAAGGCTCTGGTCGTGTACTCATCTCGATTTGTGCGGCGGGTGGTCAAGGTGTAACGGCAATTGTTGAAAAATAATTGACTTACCCTCTCTAAAAAAGCACTTCTACGGAGGTGCTTTTTTTCCCTCTGAGACTTAAATTAACTCTTAACTTCATGATCTATTTGTAGCAAACTCAATGATCTTTAGATTGTCTAAGGTATGAAACCATCCAAAAGACAAAACGAACTAATAAGATACAGGTAATCACTGCGACAATGATCAAGGTTGAATATTTGTCATGTTGGACTACCGCTTGCCAGAACTGATACAACCAACGCGAGACTTGCAAACCAACACTTACAATAACAAATGCCCAAATAAAACAAGCCAATACATTGATTGCCATATAACGCAAAACTGGATATTGCTTAATCCCAATAATCATGGGAAGCATCGTTCTTAAGCCCCAAGCAAACCACATCAATAAAATACTTAAAATCGGATAGTTTTCTATCAGCACACTGGCTTTTTGAAATCTCAGTTTTAATTTGGGATGCTGGTCAATAAAGTCATATCCATACCGTTTCCCAATTTGGTAATACAACTGATCACCAATAAATCCACCCAGCACAGCAGACTTACCCATCGTCAGACAATCGAAATAATGCATATCTTTATTTTGTAATAAGTTTGCTGTTAAGCGATTCAACACCTACGCATAAAAAAAGCCACTCATTTGTGGCTTTTTTACTTCTTAGGACTGCTGAACAGGAGAATATCCTAATCGCATTTCAATATGGTCATAACACCATTGGAAAATAAAGGTATATACCAAAATACACATGGTCAAACTCAGATCCAATAATATGGCTTGCCAGATGGTCATGTCCATTGCATACGCCACCATTGGAATAGTGGCTAACATCAAACCACCTTCGAATCCAATCGCATGCATAATACGAACACCAACAGTACGCTGCAATTTACGGCGTTGCTCAAATTTTTCAAAAAAATGATTAAAAATTATGTTCCAAAATACAGAAGTGACCGCCATAACAATTCCTAGGCTTCCTGTAACTTCCATTGGCATATTAAAAATAAAACTTAATGCGATGGCAATGATGACCAACAGGATGATCTCATAGCTCAACGCATGAACAATCCTTCTCTTGGAAATCAACATTTAAAACTACTCTTTGTCTTTGATGTTTGCTATTTTATTTTTATTATATTGATTAATCGAGTTAGGTTCTTTCAGTTTTATTGAAAGGTCTATCTTAAAACTTTTTTTAGTAACTAAAGCAAAAAATACGCCAATGAATATTAACCAAGATCAACTGATTATTTTTCAGACTGTGATAGAAACAGGTTCTTTTTCTGCAGCTGCAAGAAAACTTGGTAAAGTCCCTTCCGCCATTAGTATGTCTATTGCGAATCTTGAAATTGATCTGGATCTCACGCTTTTCACCCGTCAAGGGCGTGAGCCAATTGCAACTGCACAAGCCATGACTTTATATGAGAAAACTCAACAGCTTCTCATTGAAATGAATCAATGGAAACAACATGCCTTTGCCTTAGCTGGAGGTCTAGAATCGAGTTTGAACATTGTGGTGGTTTCCGAATTACTCCATACGCATTGGACGGACTACATTCTGCTACTAGAACAACGTTTTCCTGAACTTCAAATCAACATTTTTTCGGCACCTCAAGAAGATGCATTGCAAATGCTACTCGATCAATCTGCACAATTAGCCTTGATGTTTGAACGCGAACAATTACAAAGTGGCGAACAATTTGTAGAATTAAAGCGAGAAACGCTTATTGCTGTGGCAGCAAAACAACATCCTCTCGCCCAACATGAAAAAATAAGCTATGAACAATTACTGCAAAATCGACAAATTGTTGTTGCAAGTCGCGACCGAAGTTTAAAGCCTGAATTACTTTTTTCTAAAAATTATTGGCGCACGGATAATCATCACTCCTCATGTGCCATGATTTTACAGAACTTAGGTTGGGGCGTACTTCCTTATGAAATGCTCAATGAAAATCCATCATTGCAACAACAATTAAAAATCCTGAGTTTTCAAGATTTTTCACCCAAATTTGAATATTTCGTCGATTTAGTTTGGAGCCGAGAAAGTCAACTGGGTGCGGCTGCTCGTTTTTTGATTGATCATATTAGAAACAGCAAAAAAAATACGAATTAGCTCACCTAGAACCCTGATTTTGCTTGGGTCAGACAAAGTTTGTGGTATAACTTAATGACGGGTATAACTTTTAAGAAATAGATTTCAATGACACAGAATGCGTTAAACCAATTAAAAAAGATGACAACCATCGTTGCTGATAGC
Source organism: Acinetobacter sp. AM (assembly GCF_003105055.1). Lineage (NCBI taxonomy): Bacteria > Pseudomonadati > Pseudomonadota > Gammaproteobacteria > Moraxellales > Moraxellaceae > Acinetobacter > Acinetobacter sp. AM. The sequence continues at coordinate 82,381 of NZ_QETG01000012.1, forward strand.
AGTGACTTAGCGGCAATTGAAAAATTTCGTCCGCTCGATGCAACGACCAACCCTTCTTTAATCACAGCGGCAGCCAATCAACCAGAAAATAAAGTTTTAATTGAAGCTGCATATGATCAAGCAAAACAAGAAGGCTATACTTCTGATGAATTAATTGAACGTACCATTGATATTCTGACCGTAAAATTTGGTGTAGAAATTCTTAAACTCATTGATGGTCGAGTTTCAACGGAAGTGGATGCCTCATTATCTTATGACACCGAAGCAACCATCGCCAAAGCTAAAGAACTTTTAGCACTTTATAAAGCTTATGGTATTGATCAAAACAGAATTCTGATCAAAATCGCGTCTACGTGGGAAGGCATTCAAGCTGCTCGTGTGCTTGAAGCTGAAGGGATTCACTGTAACCTCACACTACTGTTTGGTTTACATCAAGCCCAAGCCTGTGCTGATGCTAAAGTGACTTTAATTTCTCCATTTGTTGGGCGTATTTTGGATTGGTACAAAAAAGCTGAAAATGTACAAAACTATCCTATTGAGAAGGATCCTGGCGTACTTTCTGTGAAGCAAATTTATCAATATTACAAACAGCACCACATTCAAACTGAAATTATGGGTGCAAGTTTTCGTAGCACCGATCAAGTCCTAGGTTTGGCAGGCTGTGACTTATTAACCGTATCACCTAGTTTATTGGCTGACTTAGAACTCGATACACGTGAAGTACAACTTCAGCTCGATCCAAACCAAATTCCAAGCAGCTCCGAACAAGCAGTCATTCTTGATAAAGCGACGTTCAAAGACCATTTAGAACACGATCTAATGGCATTCCAATTACTGCAAGGCGGTATTGATGGCTTTATTAAAGCACGTGAACAACTCAATACCTTATTACGTCAATCATTCGGTTTTGATGCTGAAATTCAAGCTTAAAATTCCGTACCATAAGTGCGCAAAGCTTAAGCTCATTTTGTTACAATAGCAAAATGGGCTTTTTATAATGAGTATATTGTGTTTGGCATTACGGATCTCAGTACCTATATTATTGGAACAATTTTAATTGTTATTCTTCCTGGTCCAAATTCATTATATGTCATGTCGATTGCATCGCGTTTTGGAACACGTATAGGCTATCTTGCGGCTTTAGGCGTTTTTACTGGCGATCTCATTTTAATTCTTTGCACCATTTTCGGTGCTGCTTCTTTATTACATAGTTTTCCATGGCTATTTACCATTCTAAAAGTAGTCGGTGCAGCTTATTTATCCTACTTGGGTAGCCGACTCATCATTGCAAGTATACGAACTTGGAAAGGGACGACTGCTCAAGCATTAGAAAGCTCAAACACAATCACCACTTATAAAGATGCACAGCCTTATCGTACCGCTTTGACCATTAGTATTCTTAATCCTAAAGCGATTTTGTTTTATTTGTCTTTCTTCGTACAATTTGTCGATCCGAACTATTCATACCCTGCGATTAGCTTTACCCTGATGTCGGTTATTTTACAGATCATTAGTATGCTTTATTTAAGTATTCTGATTTTCTCTGGCGTACGTTTTGCAGCATTTTTCAATCAGCGTTATCGCCTCACTTCAGTTGCCGTGGCAATCGTTGGATTTGCTTTTTTAGGCTTTGGCATGAAATTGGCATTTTCAACACTATAGTTGAATAAATTTCAATAAATATCGTTAAAACGTGAAATATCGTTTAATTTTCAGATATTCACTTTTCCAAAATATAGCTTAAGCGTATGATGCAAGACTTATATTTAAACCTTTGGTCAAAATAGAATAAGTACGGATACATGCAAAAACTCATTCAAGATTTTTCTATTCCCGCAGTTTTCGCTGGTTTCATCACGTTTTTAATTGGGATCAGTGTTTCTGCAGTATTGGTCATTCAAGCAGCTCAAATTTTAGGTGCAAACACTGAACAAATTACCTCGTGGTTTTGGGCTTTAGGGCTTGGTATTGGTTTGGTGGGCATGTTTCTGTCTTGGAAACTGAAATACCCAGTGTCTACTGCGTGGTCTACCGCAGGTCTAGCGCTAATTATTGCCACAGGCAGTGGTTATAGTTTAAATGAAGCCATCGGCGCTTTTCTGGTTTGTGGTTTAATTACTGCGGTTTTAGGTTATTTAGGCATTTTTGAAAAAATTCTAACGCTTATTCCACAAAGTCTGACCAGCGCAATGTTAGCAGGTGTCTTATTAAAATTTGGCATCGAACTCTTTGCTAGCCTTAAAACTGATTGGGGATTTATTCTATCCTTATTAGCAGTTTATATCGTTGCAAAAAAACTGACTCCACGCTACAGCATTGTATTAACCGTCATTGCAGCGATAGCCTTATGCCCAGTATTTTTAGACTTTCATACCCCTACTGTTACATGGAGTATGGCTCAACCTGTCTGGATGACACCTGACTTTACTTGGTCTGCAATTTTAGGTCTTGCACTTCCCCTGTTTGTGATTAACATGGCCTCGCAATATTTACCCGGCATTGCCATGATTAAAAGTTATGGCTATCAACCTCATGTCAATCAATTAATTGGTGGCACAGGACTCATTCAAACGCTACTGGCACCTTTTGGTTGTTATAGTGTCAATATTGCAGCCATTAGTGCAGCAGTGAGCTTAGATGATCAAGTACATCCAGACCCAAGTAAGCGCTATATTGCAGGAATTAGTTGCGGTTTCTTCTATGTGTTAATGGGGTTATTTGCCGCAACACTCACTAGCCTTTTAATGTCTTTTCCACATATTTTTATTGTGGCTTTAGCAGGAATTGCGTTATTTGGAACCATTAGTCACAACATAGCACTGGCTTTTCACGATGTTTCCGATCGTGAAGCAGCATTGATGACTTTTTTATTTAGTGCTTCAGGCGTTCAATTTTTTGGCATTGGTTCTGCATTTTGGGGACTACTGTTCGGTTTTGCCGTTGCATTTATTATGAAATTGAACATCAAAAAATAAGCACTGCCAAATAAAAAAGCATACAAATTCTGTATGCTTTTTTTATATCATTTCGTATCAATGTCCAATCGAGTTTGAAAAAACATTCATTACAATTACCCCTCCAACAATCATGGCAATTCCAATCAAAGCGGGTAAATCTAAAATTTGTTTAAATACAAAAAATCCGATCAAAGCAGTTAATACAATACCCACACCACCCCAAATTGCATAAGCAATTCCTAGGGGGATAGTTTTGATCACTTGCGATAATAAATAAAAAGAAATGACATAAAACACAACCACCAACAGACTTGGTCCTAATTTTGTAAAACCCTCAGATTTTACTAAAAATGCGGAGCCAGTCACTTCGGAAACAATTGCCAAAGCCAACATGGCATAAGCCAATATCAGTGCATTCATACTCTACTTCACCTCTCCTAATTTTCTGGATGCAGCTTAACAGTTCATAATTGCTCATTATATGATTTTTCTATAATTCAGAATCCAAATCACTGATTTTTTGTACAAAAGAAATGGTTTGATCAAACGTTTGCTGACTGGCTTTTAAGCCCATAAGGAACTGATACTCATGAATTAATGGCTCTTTACTCTCAGGATAAAACACAGCGGTTACTGGTATCTTTTGCTGCTTTAATGCGGCAACAAAAGGAACAGATTGAGTCGCTGTTAAAAAGTCCTTATGACCACCGCTAATAAATACTGGAGGGTAGTTTGCAGTTAGATGCTTTATTGGCGATATTTCATTTAAGAAAGCGGCATCATCCTTACGCTCCCCTGTGTATGCCTTAACCAGGCTATAAATTCCCCATTCTACAATTTTACGTTCATCAGGTGCTGTAGCCACAAAAGACGCCATATCGTAAATACCACAATGCAGAATCAATCCTTTCAACTGTTGCGATTGTATTGAAGGTACAAAATCTGATTCTCGTGCAAATTGAGGATTTGTAAGTAACGCTGCATAATGGCTTGCTAAATTAGCACCTGCCGAATCACCTGCCATATAAAGTTGATTCGCATCAATATGGTAGTCTTCAGCATGTTTACCAATAAACTTAAGTGCTCGATTGATTTGCAATAACTGATTAGGATAAATCACTTGAGGAGCGAATTGGTACTCGACTGATACAACATTAAAACCTTGTGCAGCAAGTAATTTAAAGTACCCGCGAGCATTTTCTTTGGAACCAGAAATCCATCCCCCACCATGAATCCAGATAATTGTCGGTCTTAAGCCCAATTCTTCGATATTTTCAGGTTGATATAGATCAAGTCCTAATTTTGGATTTCTGGAATATTCAATATTTGAATGAATCAATACATTTTTAGGTGCATGTTTATCCAACATTCTTTTCTGTATTTCTGTGGCAGTGTTAAAACTTCGCGCAATAACTTTGCTACTTTTTTGAGTATTTTGGCATGCTGTTAACAGCGCCAAAATACAGCTTAAAATGATAAAAATTGTCTTTTTATACATGAGCAATTCCACAGTTTTTTTAAATATTTTCATGATGATGTGTTTTAAAGAATCTTTTTCAACAGGCGTATTTTAGCGAAAAAACAAAGCTCTCTCATAAAAAATGAAAAAACCTTTCTATTTTGATTAAAGCTTCAATGATAAATCTGATAAAAACACTCAACTTTTTAACTTTTAGGAAGTATCGAGAAAGATTAAAAATTTCTAATTAATAGAATGAATTTACGCTGTTTTTTCACTTTATAAATTGATCACAATCGGACTATGTGCTATCTATAATTAAGTAGCAATAATGATAAACAATAGGAGTAAATCCGATGTCTTACCAACATATTTTAGTTCCAGTAGACGGCTCTGCAATTTCATTCTCCGCAGTTAAACAAGCCGCGATTATTGCGAAAGCATTTGGCAGTGAATTAACTTTGATTAGCCTTGTTGCAGAAGATCCTTTTACAGAAGTCGACTTTTATTATTCTTCTGCAATTATGAAAGAATACTTTGTACAAGCTTATGCGAATGCTGAAAAAGCCCTAAAAGAAGCGATTGTATTTGCTCAGGCTGAAGGTGTCGAACCAACAACTCAAATCATTAAAGGGCAAGTTTCTGCGGAAGGTGTGGTTCAAACTGCCGAAGAAAAAAAATCTGACTTAATTGTTATGGGTTCACATGGTCGTAAAGGCTTCCAAAAGTTTTTACTCGGTAGCTTCGCGCAAGATGTGCTCCGCGGTACACATTTACCTGTTTTAATTGTGAAAGAATAAGTCCAAAAATTCAGCACCTACTTTTAGGTGGGTGCTCATTGAAGTATCTTTCGTAGGTACTTTTCAATTCCTCCAATATACAAAGCCAAGTTTTTATAATAATGATCGAAGGTGTGCACTCATGACTTATCAACATATTTTAGTACCTGTCGATGAATCCCCAATCTCATATACTGCTGTTGAGCAAGCACTTTCTTTAGCCAAACTATTAAACTGCCGTGTTACTGTAATGTCTGTAGTGGCTGTCGACCCTTTTGTCGGCGTAGACTTTTATAAAGTTGCCCCAGCAATTACAGATTATTTTATGCAAGCGGAAGAAAATGCCCAAAAGCGTTTAGCAGATATTAAACAATCCTTCGTTCGGGATGAAATTGAGGTCGATACTAAAGTCATCCGTGGTGTTTCTGTTGCGGATGGCATTATCCAAATTGCAGATGAAGTCAGTGCAGACTTAATTATTATGGGCTCACATGGTCGTACTGGCTTCAAAAAGATGATGCTTGGTAGTGTTGCACAAGCTGTACTTACACAATCCCCTATTCCAGTTCTGATTGTAAAAGTCTAAAGTTAAAAAAATCCCTCTGCGTCGAGGGATTTTTTATGTATCTATTCAGCAAAATGCAGAACTTACGTATTAAAAACAGTCTTATTACTTTTTAATTTGAATTGCACGTGCCATTACATCTTCAGGCACTTGGATCTGTAAATACCCTCAGACGTAAATCCGTACACCTTCCCCTACACAATTTTTAGTTTCAATTTTGCTTGTTTAGCCTTTAATGAAACCAATAAAAAGGCTATTTCTCATGACTGAAAAATAGCCTGAACATGCTTAAAGTTTAGAAAACTTTTTATCAGATACTCAGCATACTATTTAAAGTTTCCACCACGTTTTTAGATTTGACTTGCGGCTTTAAAGCTTCTAAAGATGCCAATACATCAGAACGTTGTGGTTCAGCTAAAGTATACCAACGAGATAAAACCTGTAATAAACGTGAACCTAAAATTGGATTCTTTTCATCTAAATACTTGGCCAAATCTACAAAATGCTCAACACCAAAGCTCCATGTATTTACAGGGTTGCTATTTAAACCACCGCTCACAGCACGAATTCGGTTTGGTACTCCCAAATCATAATCTGGATGATTAATCAAAGTTTGAATACTTTCTACTGTTGCATTCGGATGTGACGCTTGCACCGTAAACCATTGGTCAAGCGAAAGTGCTTCATCTTTAAAGCGTGCATAGAAGTCTTCCAGTGCTACTGGGGCTTGCAGCGCATCATTCCAGACTAAAACACGCAAGGCCCCTAAACGCTCTGACATATTACGTGTGTTGGTGTATTGGCTATATGCCAAATCAAATGCTTCCACATCGCCTTGACGTGCCAACATCATCAACATGATATTTTTCAATGCCCGCACACCCATTGCCTGTGAAAAATCTTTCTGCAAATCAGGGTCTAAAGCTAAGTATGTTTCTTTACAGAATTGACCTAATTCACGTGCCAAGGTATTTAACAATGCATTACGCTTTTCTTGAATTACGGCAGGATTATAGTTTTCGTCAATACGACTACCCAAGTAACCTTCGCTCGGAACATCAAACAAACGTGAAGCCAGTAAAGGATCTTTTTCGACAAGCGCTGGCAACGTATTTTTAATGGCTTGAACATAAATTGCTGCATCATGATCATTCAATAAAACACGCTCTAACAAGGTTTGTGTTGCCTGCCATTGGTTAAAGCCGTTGGTTTCATATTGAAGCAAGAACGCCAACTCTTCATCTGAATAGTTAAATTCAAGATTTACGGGTGCAGAGAAATTACGTAATAAAGATACGACAGGTTTCGCTGTTACATTTGTAAAGACAATGCTAGCTTGTTCTTGATCGAATAAATACACACCATCTTTGACGCCATTTTCAAATAATGCTTCAGATTGCAGCGTGTATTGTTCACCTGTTTCCGCATTAAATAATGCCAGTGCCACAGGAATTGGAACTGCTTTTAAGTTCGGGTATTTCGCATGGGCTTTAAGGCTTTGCTTAAAACTCAAACGATAGCTTTGTGTAGCAGCATCATACTCACCTGTCGCTTCAAGTTTTGGCGTGCCTGGTTGATTGTACCAAGTCAGGAAATTTGACAAATCAACACCTGAACCCGCAGTTAATGCCGCAACCCAATCTTCAACTGTTACAGCTTGACCATCGTGACGGCGGAAATATTCATCTGTACCTTTACGGAATTTTTCTTTTCCTAATAAGGTCGCCATCATGCGGTTAATTTCCGCACCTTTCTCATATACAGTAGCTGTGTAAAAGTTATTGATTTCTACAAAATGATCAGGACGCGGTGGATGAGACAATGGGCCTGAGTCTTCTGGGAATTGATGTGCTTTGAGTACAGCGACATCATCAATACGTTGCACGGCTGCCGATTGCAAGTCTTCCGAAAAAGATTGATCACGGAAAACCGTTAAGCCTTCTTTTAAACATAATTGGAACCAATCACGGCAAGTAATACGGTTACCTGTCCAGTTATGGAAGTATTCATGTGCAATCACCGATTGCACACGCATAATTGCAGCGTCGGTCGTGTATTCTTCATCAGCCAGTACACATGAGGTATTAAAGATATTTAAACCTTTATTTTCCATTGCGCCCATGTTGAAAGCACTGGTGGCAACAATCATGTAATTGTCTAGATCATATGGACGACCGTAGTGTTCTTCATCCCAACGCATGGAATGTTTTAAGGCTTCCATCGCAATATGGCATTTTGGAATATCTTTTTCTTCAGCATAAATTTCCAAAGCCACATCACGTCCTTCAGAGGTCGTGTATCGATCTTTTAAAACAGCCAAATCACCAATCACACAAGCAAAAAGATAGCTTGGTTTTTTGGTTGGATCTTGCCAAATCGCAAAATGGCGATCTTCACCAACTAAACCTGTTTCAAGCAAATTACCATTGGCCAAAAGCACTGGATATTTTTTATCGGCTTCTACGCGTGTCGTAAATACCCCTAAAACATCAGGACGGTCTGGATAGAATGTAATTTTACGGAAACCTTCTGGTTCATTTTGCGTTACATACAAATCTGATGCTGCTTGGTATAAGCCTTCAAGTTGCGTATTTGATTCGGGATGAATGATCACCGATGTTTCTAAAATGACTTCATTTGGTGCATTATGAATAACAAGCTGCTCACTATCTAAAGTGTAATCGCTCGCATTTAAAACATGACCATTTAAGCTTATAGACTTCAGCTCTAAATCACGCCCCAATAAGACCAAATCACCTTCAGTTTGGCGTTTCATGACCAAATTGGCATCCACTTGTGTGTGTTCTGCATACACCTGAATATCTAAATTGATCGAATCAACCAGAAATACAGGTTTTTGATAGTCTTTTAAATATACAGTTTGATCTGCTTCTACCACTGGGTTTGCCGCAATGTTCATATCATTTCCTATTTGTCTTTTTAGCATTGACTTTTGCATTGCGTAAAATCATTCACCACAGTACAAGTATCTTTGCCCTTGTTTATCATTCAATATGGGTGTTTATTTTCTGCATTTCAATCATGATTGCGCATAATTTTAAGGAGATGTATTTTATTTATACGCTTTATTCCTCCTCGATGAGTATGTCGGCTAAAAATGAAAATACAACACCTGATTTACGGCATCATCTTGTCAAGTTTTGCATCCGTTGCAATTGCCGCGCCAACTATTGAATACATGGAATGTCTGGGGTCGGATCAACAACATCATTTTGTTTTGGTTGCCCCAGTTCAAAATGAGCAAACAATAAAACTGATGTATTTTCCTTATTTAAAACCCATTTCTTTGCATTATATAAAAACTGAAAATATTGAAATGGCAAAAGATCGTCCCTATGAACAGCATCTTTTTTTCAACGAACGTAATTCCCAACGCAATACAGGACAATATGAAATTATTCTGCAAGGTGCACGGATTTATGCCGTGATCTATACTGCGAAGCAATCTGGTGCTATAACAACTTATCAAAATTATCTAGCAGATGAACAAAAACAAAAAGTCAATCAGACACTCATAGCCCATAAATTACAGTGTATTTAGCGTATACGTCCCTATTTCAGTTACACACCGTTTCGTATCACTGGTGCGAGTGACATTTTTATGACTTATCTTTCAAACTGACTACAATTTGTGCACGTTTTTTGCTTGTAAATAGATGTGCAAAGCGCACTATAAAAATCAGCAAAATAAAAACGAGGTGCAAGATGTATATCAAAGAACATTTGATTCGTACGGAAAATATTAAAGTCATGCAAACCTTACACGCAGCAGGCATCGATCATAAAGTGATTGCCACATTTATGTGTTGCGAAGGTATTCCAATACAAGCGCAAGAAGTCAGCAGCGTTTTAAATCAATATGATGCATTAGGAAGCAAAAAAATTCCTTCCAAAAAAGTGAAAGCTTTAATTTATGCCAAACAACTCGGAGAAGATGACGAAACCCTGCCTTGCCCAGCAGCCTATTAAATTCTTTCTAACCGCTAACGAATAAAGAGCTACTCGAAGCAGTAGCTCTTTTTATTTGCAAAACATCAGCAAAGCTTTGCATAAATGCTTAACAGTTCAACTCTGAACAACACCTAAACGGTGTATAATCTTAAACACTGATTCAATTATTCGATGACTAACCATGCTGCTCCAAATTCTGCAAAAACAACTGGATGAAAGCACAACTTGTCCGCTTTGTCAGGCAGCAATGTATTGGATAGAAGCAGAACAATATGATCAAGATGTGCAATTCCATGAATGTAGTCACTGTGCGCATCGGGTATTTCAGTCGGATAAATTCACTTGCCACTGTGACAGTTGTGCTTCAAAACGTAAAAAGCTACTGCAAGAAACGCGACTGCAAGAACAACGTAAACTCAAGAAGAAAGAGATTGTAGAGCTAGAACTGCGCCAACTTAGCTTTCTACACAAACTATTTTTACTCAGTATTCTGGATAATCAGATTCAGGAATATTCAGCACATGACGAATTTATTCACTGGGAAAAAATTAAATATCAGCCCATTACCCCCAATTATTATTTTCAAAGTACCTTGCTCAAGCAACTGTTAAAAGACCAAATTTTAATTGCCAAAGATTTCGCAGAAGAAGCGCATGAATATTATGTCAATGTTCGTCTAGAAGGTTATACAGAACCGAGTTTATTCAGTATTACCCAACAACTCAGACATTGGTTTTACGAAAATTTAAAACTCGGTATCCCATTTAAAGACGCTGACGAAGTTAAAAACACACTGTATTTGATCTTATATCAAGAAATCGTTCAGTTCATGCAATATTACTGCAAATCTTGGGGGGTTCAAATTGCAGGCAATCAGAGCTTTCAAACCTTTTGTTATCGTTTAATGGATACTCTCGCGGTGGGTCAGATTTATTATCTCATCCAAACTGCATTAGAATATCTACATGAACAAAAAGCGCTTAAGCCACGCAATGAGAACTTCATTAATACCAACTTACTCAAAAAAACTGTTCAGCAGTATCGAGAACGATCTCTCGCAGAAAAATGGGAAACATCTACACTTCCTCGTTTACCAACTATGCCCCTCAGTAAAATGAGTGAAATCCTATTTTTTAAGTTTCTTGGTTATGATGAACGTATTTTCTTTCAACCTGTGTGGCGTTCTTGGAAGAAAATTGAACCGCGTTTAAACTTTTATTCAGTCAAACGCTGTATGTATTGTGGTTCCAACGACTTAGCCGTTGACTATGATGCCGAAGAATATGTGTCATTATTTTGTCGACGTTGTAAGCATCAGGACCACTATTTCACACGGTGAATGGTGAACATCATGTCTACACTTTCAAACCAACCCATAATTGACCTTCAGGATAATCTAGTGGATCAAACTGCACCATTACTACAGAAAATTGTTGAAGCGCATACCCAACTTCGTGCAACTCAACCTCTAGTGCAATGTATTACCAATAGTGTCGCAGCCAATTATGTAGCCAATGTTCTACTTGCCTGTGGCGCTTCCCCCGCCATGATTGATAACCCCTTTGAAGCAGAAAGTTTCACTCGTATTAGTAGCGCACTCAGTATTAATTTAGGTACACCAACAACGGAACAAATGCAGGCAATGCAAATTTCTGCCAATACCGCGCATCAAGCTTCTATTCCTTGGGTACTTGACCCTGTTGGTTATGGCAACATTTTATCTTGGCGCTCGGAAATGACCAATGAATTGTTGCAATACCAACCTACAGCAATTCGAGGGAATGCTTCTGAAATAAGTGGACTGGCGGGTAATCAGGTTGCAGGTAAAGGGGTAGATAGCACACTGGATAGTGCTGAAGTCTATGTACAAGCTTGGGCTTTGTTAGACCATGCTGAGTGTATTGCGATTTCAGGAGAATCCGATTTTATTCTTTCTAAAGAATTGAACAGCGTCATTCAAGTGAATGGCGGTTGCTTTCTACAACCTCGTGTGACTGCAACTGGTTGTGCGCTTGGTGCTTTAATTGCAGCTTATTGTGCTGTAACCGATGTTACGACTGCCACTTTGGCCGCACATGTGCATTTTGCTGTAGCAGGACAATTAGCATACCAAACAGCACAAACTGTAGGTTCATTTAATGTGGCTTTCTTAGATGCTTTAGATCGTATTAACGCAGAGCTATTGCACGAATATGCGGATGTGAAAATCATCAATCGTTAAGAAAGTGAGTCTCCTGTAACGCTGATTCGCTTAGCTTACCGCACGTTCAATCGCACTCAATATTGCAGCTTCTGTCAACATTTTGGTATTGAGTTTACTCACACACACCATGCCCATTCCATCAAAGAAATCTGGTGTGTGTTGCATAAAGAAATCGATATGTTGATTAGCCTGTTCATGAATATGAATCGATTCATCTAAGGCTGTTTCAGGGATTACTCGAGGATGTACATAAATATCTTCCCCACGTTTTTGCACATCAGATTTTCTCAATGCAATTAATTTAAGTATTTCAAGGTAGTCCTGAGGTGTATCCATATCAATACGTGGATAAAAATTCTGTGCACAAGATGCAAGTAAAGCATAAGCTTTAGGTTGCATTAAGGTCATGACAATCCACAAGGGAAGAAGTGGATGTTTGATACTATGTTGTATTGCCACTTTAATGACCGAATTAATGGTTTTGTTGGCGCGCTGATAGTTGGGTAAAAATGACCCGCGAGAATTCGCCACAAAAATATTCTTTTCACGGATACTCAGTTTTAATATAAGAATACTGTTATACCCAATTAAACGAACGCCATCAAAATACTCGACTACTTGCACCGATATCGCATCAGAATCATGCATAAAATCATGCAATTCTTGCTTACAGGTATCAGGAAAAATCATACGGTCAAATGCTAAAAGTTGTTCTAGATATTGGTTCTGATGTTCAGGTAATAACTTCTTATAATCTGTTATTGTTTCAGAAATATTCATAACTCCGTCCGAGTTGAATAGACCTCATTATTCTAATCCTAGATGATTCTGTCTGACATCCCCTAAATTAGGTAATTAAGGCTTATACGTATAGTTAAAAGACGATTATTCATCTTTTAAATCAATCAATTGCAAAATTATGATTTCATTTAAATCAATAAGATATAATTAGAATATAGGTTATAACAAAACCATAAATGCTCAAAAATTTAATCCATATTTTTTTTAAGAATTTTTGTCAATGATTATACAGGTTGTGATCAATTTCACTGATTATGCAAAGAAAGTGAGTCATAAGATGAACCAATAGCATCTTTAAGTCACCCTTCCCTAAAGATGCTATTGGTTCAATTATCACTTTTAACCCATTCAGTGATAATTTATATATCTAGTTTAATCATTAACTTGCACAATTATCTGCTGTATTTAAAGTGATTTAAAAAAATTTCAGCATAAGAATGAAGTATATTTATATTTTAAAGAAGATTCTTCTATGGAATGAATTTTGAACAGCACAGAATATACACTAGATAAAATTGATCGGAAGATTTTATCTGCCTTGAGACAAAACGGTAGACTTACAGTTGCACAACTCGCAGATGAAGTTGGACTTTCCTCCTCCCCTTGTTGGACACGTTTAAAACGTTTGGAAACTCTAAAAATCATTGATGGCTATACCGCCAATATTAATCCAAAGGCAATTGGCATCAATGAATTATTCTTTATCGAAATCACGCTAGAACGGCATGACGATGAAATTTTGGAGCAATTTAGCCAAACTTTAGCAGACATTCCCGAAGTGATTGAAGCTCATTTGGTTACAGGAGATTATGATTATTTAGTCAAAGTTGCTGTGAAAAATGCTGAACACTATGAACGTTTTTTAAGGAAAAAACTGTATTCGATTAAAGGAATTCGACATACTCGCTCGACGTTTGCTTTACGACCACTTAAATCTGCAACAACTTCAGATTTAATGTTAATTGAATAATCCATAACTCTTTTACTGCAATTCATGCAGATGTATGTTTTAATATGCTCAGTATGAGATGAGCCTTATATGAGTATAGCGAGAGCTATACGACTAGCCCCACGAAAGTGGGGTTTTTTATTGTCTGTTTGAAACTATAGATTCATAATAAACATATAAACTGCTATTAAGAATAAATGAATTGAGCAGCATTAAATTCTTATTGAAGTCAATCATTCGCTAGACAAAATTGAAATCTTTCTTTTATTGACAATATGTTAACCACACTAGACTTCAACAAAATCACTGTTCATTATAAATCACATAATAACTATATTTTTGGAGTACGATTCAATGGGATTCAAACTCATACCAACCATAATTTCAGTATCACTTACCCTTATTATTTGGTTTCTCATTCCAATTCCGCAAGATGTTTCTGCAAATGCTTGGCTTCTATTTGCGATGTTTATTGGTGTTATTTCAGCCATTATTGGTAAAGCAATGCCTATTGGTGCAATTTCGATTATCGCGATAGCACTGGTTGCGATTACCCGAGTAACAGCAGATAACCCTAGCGATGCCATCAAAGATGCTTTAAGTGGCTTTGCTAACCCTCTTATTTGGTTGATTGGTATATCCATCATGATTTCAAAAGGGTTACAAAAAACAGGGCTAGGTGCACGACTAGGTTATTACTTTATTGCAGTTTGGGGCAAAAGAACCATTGGTATTGGCTATAGCCTTGCATTATCTGAACTCATTCTTGCACCCGTTACCCCAAGTAATACAGCACGTGGAGGCGGAATTATTCACCCTATCGTGCGCTCGATTGCAACGAGTTTTGATTCTGATCCAGAAAAAGGCACTGAAGGTAAAATTGGTAAATATCTTGCTTTGGTCAATTACCATTCAAATCCTATTACTTCTGCCATGTTTATTACGGCTACTGCACCCAACCCTTTAGTCGTTGAACTCATTGCGAAAGCGACCAATAGTCAAATCCATTTGAGTTGGACCACATGGGCATTAGCAATGGTTTTACCAGGTGTTGTTGCATTAGCATTTATGCCGATTGCACTTTACTTTATGTACCCACCTGAAATTAAAAAAACACCAAATGCTGCACAATTTGCCAAAGACCGTTTAAAAGAAATGGGTCCCATTACCTTACATGAAATGATTATGTTGGCTGTATTTGGAATTTTATTATTACTCTGGGCAGGTATTCCTGCCATGCTATTGGGTGATATGTGGACTTTAGACCCAACTACAACCGCATTTATTGGTTTATCACTCCTTCTGCTTACAGGAGTTTTAACTTGGGATGATGTCTTAACTCAAAAGAGTGCATGGGATACGGTAACTTGGTTTGCTGCATTGGTCATGATGGCGACCTTTTTAAATAAGCTCGGCTTAATCGCTTGGTTTTCTGGTGTTTTACAAACTAGCATTGGACAGCTTGGCTTAACGTGGGTTCCTGCTTCCATGCTTTTACTCTTTGCTTATATGTACGCCCACTATATTTTTGCCAGTACCACTGCACATATTACCGCTATGTTTTCAGCATTCTACATTGCAGGTATCGCAC
This sequence comes from Acinetobacter sp. AM, assembly GCF_003105055.1. NCBI lineage: Bacteria > Pseudomonadati > Pseudomonadota > Gammaproteobacteria > Moraxellales > Moraxellaceae > Acinetobacter > Acinetobacter sp. AM. Next base: position 97,657 of record NZ_QETG01000012.1, read on the forward strand.
TAGGTGCTCCTCCAATGTTCTTTGCACTGATTATGGCAGCAGCATCAAGTATTATGATGACACTGACTCATTATGCGACAGGTACATCCCCTATTATTTATGGTTCTGGCTACACCACGCTTGGTGAATGGTGGAAAGCTGGTTTTGCTATGAGCATTATCAATATAGCTATTTTTATTGTATTGGGCGGACTTTGGTGGAAGATGCTGGGCTATTGGTAATTTAATATCTATACAACCTGCCCCCTGAATAAGGGGGGCTTTTAATGTCTGTCTATTACAGAAACTTCGTTATAATTTTACTCACTGAATAAAAATATATTTGATTAATTAGACTCGATGTCATAGACCCAATTATGCGCTTGCTTATCTGTTGTTGTTTCACAGACATAGTAGTCATGATCCCATGAGTCTTGATGGAAAATTTCCATTTTTCGATAGGTCACTTGTTTGCCATTTTCCACACAGATAAAGCTATCGCCTTGGTCTTTGACTTGTGTTCCATTGAGGAAACCACCTATACAGAGGAATCTGGATTGTTTGGGCATTTATTAATACCTATTTTATAAATCATCAAAATTTTATGACTAATAAAACTTAATTAAGCCAGTAGAGTAATTTATTTCAAGCACTTAAACTAATTGTTACAAGTAATTCCATCGCTTATGTTCTTGTACATAATGAATAATTTTTTTATCCTTTAACCTTTGTAATTCAGTACTCGTTTGTTCAGGGTTTAGTCCAAATAAATGCCTTGCATGCAATCTAGTAAAACCCTCTGGTAAAATATTTTTAAATTTTTTTATAATAATTTCAGGCTCATCAGCTGAAACATGATATAAGCAAGCTATAAATTTATTATTTTCTTCTTTAAAAACAGGTTTTTTTAACCCTAATTCAGCCATTTTTATAGTAGCTGTATTTAGTCCCTCTCCTAATTCTTTATTTGGTGCTTGTTTAGATTTAGATAACAAACGTACAATTTTTGGATTCCTTGAAATTCTATTGTCTAATATATTATATACTTTTATCATACCAGGTA